>JAISGB010000137.1 GCA_031263335.1 Eubacteriales Family XIII. Incertae Sedis bacterium | reverse complement strand
AGGCCACCATTTCACGGGACATCCGCGAACTGCAATTGGTCAAGACGCTCACCGCCTCGGGCAGATATCGATATGCGGTCGCCGACGGCGTCGATCACCCCATCAACGATCGGTTCGTCAAGATATTCAAGGAAACCATCCGCAGCGTCGCGACCTCCGGGAACATCGTGGTGGTGAAAACCCTGTCGGGTTGCGCCCCCGCCGCTGCGGAAAGCGTGGACTCCTTGGGCTTTCCACATGTGTTGGGAACCCTCGCGGGCGACAACACCTTCCTGCTCATCGCGGACGATCCGGCCAACGTACCGGCGCTGATGAAGGAGTTCGAGGAACTGCTTGGGTAGGGGCGCGCCCCTCGGCATATGACTTGCAGACAGGAATGGCAATGAGATGATTTCCCATATTTTTATCAAAAACTTCGCGATCATCGAACGAATCGACATCGATCTGCATCCGGGGCTGAACGTCGTCACGGGCGAGACCGGCGCGGGCAAATCCATTATCATCGAGGCCGTGAGCTTGGCGCTCGGGAGCCGCGCGGACACGGCCATGGTCCGGAACGGCCGGGACAAGGCCCTCATCCGGCTCGTGATCGACGAGGACGGCGCCCCGCCGAACGAGCGATCCGGCATCGAACTGTTGGGTCGGGAGATATCCTCGGCCGGAAAGAGCGTCTGTCGCATCGACGATGAGATCGTGACATTGAGCCGGCTGTCCGCCGCGACGAAACGGATCGCGGACATCCACGGGCAGTACGATCACCAGAGCTTGCTCGATCCGGACAATCACATCATCACGGTGGACGCGTACGGCGCCGCGGACATCGAACCGGCCAAGGAGCGGGTGCGCGCGGCCCATGAGCGATATGTCGAGGCCAAGCGGCGGTTGGACGAGCTGTTGGCAAGCGAGGCGACCGCCAAACGGGAATCGGACCTGTTGCGGTACGAGGTACGCGAGATCGACGCGGCCGCCCCCGTATCCGGCGAATACGAGGAGTTGACGGAGCGGATCAAGGTCATGCAGAACGGCGAGAAGATATTCGAATGCCTCGCCGAAGCCCATGAGGCGCTCGCGGGTGAGCATCCGTCCGCCGTATCCGGCGTCGGCCACGCGTTGAACGCGTTGCGGCGCATCGCCGCGTTTTCCGACGCGTACCGCGACATGGCGGACATCCTGTCGGAATGCAGCTACAGCTTGGACGAGGTCTGCGAACGCGTCCGCAACGACAAGGAGGGAATGGATTTTTCGCCCCGCGCCTTGGACGACGCCATCGCGCGCTTGGACACCTTGGACCGGCTCATCGCGAAGTACGGCGGCAAACCGGGCGGGGCGTCCGGCGATCGCATGGCGCGCGTCCTCTCCTACCGCGATCGCGCCCGAGAGAAATTGTCCGACATCGACAATATAGACGATATGAAGGCGGAACGGTCGGCGGATCTGTCAAGAGCCGAAGGGGTACTCACCGCCGATTCGGGTACGCTCAGCGGGTTGCGGAAACGCGCCGCCGCCGAGTTGGAAGCGGGCGTCAACGAACAACTGCGCGAACTGAACTTCCAAGACGCCGTGTTCCGCGTAAAGACGGAAGCGATCGGATTCAGCGCCAACGGCGCGGATCGGTTGGAATTTTTTCTTTCCGCGAATAAGGGACAACCGCCCTTGCCCATCGCGAAGGCGGCTTCCGGCGGCGAGATGTCGCGCGTCATGTTGGCGCTGAAATCCGTCGTGGGCGACTGCGATCGGATTCCGACTATGATATTCGACGAGATCGACAGCGGAATCAGCGGCGTGACCGCCAGCATCGTGGGCGAAAAGCTCCTGCGGATGGCGCGGGATCGGCAGATCGTCTGCATCACCCACCTGCCGCAGATCGCCGCGTTTGCCGATCACCATTTCGTGATCAAGAAGAGCAGCGACGACAAAACCACCTATACCACCATCGACGAAATCGTCGGTGATGATAAGGTGGTTGAGATCGCAAGGCTGCTCGGCGGAAAAAATGTTACGCCCAACACCCTGAAAAGCGCGAAAGAGCTGATTGAATTGTCGCGCAAGCGGTAATTATTCCTCGGCTTGTTCCTCCGCATTCTCTTCATCGACCGGCTCTTCGACCGATTCCTCGCTTACGGTTTCTTCCGCTTCATCCGCGCCGTCCGGATCGGGCATTTCAAACTCGGGATCCCTGTACGGATCGATCTCCCCGGCAGGCGGCGTATCCGGCAATTCCACGGAAGCCGCAATCTCCTCAACCTTCTCCGTGACGGCCTCCGCGACGTCTTCGGCTTTCTCAACTATCGTTTCGAAAACCTCCTCGGCCTTCTCCGCGACGCCGCCCGCGACCTCCTCGACCTTCTCAACGACGGTATCGACAATGTCCTCAGCCTTCTCAACGACGGCCTCGGCGATATCCTCGACCTTCTCCCCTATCGCCTCGACGGTCTCGCCCGCCTTTTTCGCCGCGTCGCGCAGGGCTTCCTTCACCTTATCCGAAGGCGGTTCACCCGTGCTCTTGGC
>JAISGB010000198.1 GCA_031263335.1 Eubacteriales Family XIII. Incertae Sedis bacterium | reverse complement strand
GAGAAGAAGAGGGGGACGGAAAAGGCGCCGTAGAGGCTTGCGGAGATCGCGGACGCCACAACGACCGGGACGACGCTCGCGCCCCAAGTATGGGGGGCGGCCAACTCCAATGCCTCGGTGAAACCCAACCGATCATAGGTCCCTGCCGCGTTTTTCGCGCGGAACCGCGCGAGGGTTGTCTCTTTTCGTATGCTCATTGCTCGTCCGGCAGATCCTCCAATTCGGCCATCGTGAACACGGGGCCGTCGAGGCACACATATTTGCTCCCTATGTTGCAACGCCCGCATTTTCCGACGCCGCATTTCATGCGCATTTCCAACGTGGTGATGACGTTCTCCTTGGAAAATCCCATCTTCGCGAGGCTGATCAGGCAGAACGTGATCATGATGGGCGGCCCGCAGAGCACGACCGCCTTGCCCTCGGGCGAGAAGGCTTTTTCCTCAAGGTAGGACGGCACGAAGCCGACATGGCCGTCCCAACCGTCCTCCTCTATGTCGATGGTGATATGCGTGTTGCAGGCTTTGGGCCAGTGGTCGAAGATATCCTCCTTGAACACGAGATCGCCGTAGGATCGGGAGCCGTAGAGGACGTCCAATTCGCCGTAATCCTTCCGATGCGCTATGGCGTGGCGTATGAAGGAACGCACCGGCGCGAGGCCGATGCCTCCGCCCACGAACAGGATGTCCCGGCCCTTGAGTTCCTCCGTGGGGAAGTGGTTCCCGTAGGGACCTCGGACGCCGACCAAATCGCCTTCGAACAGGTTGTGCAACGCCTCCGTCAGGAACCCGACCCGCTTGATGGACGATTCTATCCAATCATCCCCCTGTGCGGTGAGGGAGAACATCGCCTCGCCCACGTTCAGCACGGAGATCATCGCGAGTTGCCCCGGCAGGGGCGTGAACGGCTTTTTGCCATCCAAGGTCTGTATGCGGAAGGTCTTTACATCCGGCGTTTCCTCGGTAATCTTGATTACCTTGCATATTTGCGGCAACAGCGGGTTGCCCGGGCATTTGCAACCGTGATCGATCTCAACCATTGGATTCGCTCCCTTGAATGATGTCGGGCACATTCGTGATATCGAGCCGGGCAGGGCATTTGTCGATACATCGTCCGCATCCCACGCAGAGCGACGTGCCGTATCGCTCGGGGAAATACGCGAGCTTGTGCAAATACCTGTTTCGCAGACGTTCCTTCTTCGTGGGGCGCGGATTGTGTCCGCCCGCCATCCTGCTGTAATCCGAGAACATGCAGGAATCCCAACACCGGAACGCCGTCCCCGTCTTTCCCCTGTTCTCGCGTCCGATGTCGAAGCAATAACAGGTCGGACATATGTAGCTGCAACAGCCGCAACCCAAGCACGCGTCGGACAGCGTCTCCCACATCGGATCGTCGAAGCGGGCGATCAATTGTTTGTGCAGATCGTCCGGCTTCTCGACCTTCAGGGAGCAGGAGACGGCGGGGACGTCGTCCGCTTTGCCCTCCGAGAGGAAGGAGGAGATCAGGTCGCGGATATGCTCTCCTTTGGGGGTGTTCACCGTCAGGACGTAGGAATTTCCCGCGTCGTTCATGACCACGTCTGCGCCCGGAGCGTCGGTCGGGACGACATCCATCGAATCGCAGAAACAGGTGGGGGCGGGCGTCGCGCAACCGTAGGCGATCATCGTCAGATTTTCGCGGCGGGCGCGGTAATATACGTCCGTGTATTCCGATTCGAGGAACACCTTGTCGAGATGCTCGACGCTTCGCACGTCACAGGGGCGTATGCCGGCGATGACGATCTTCTCGTCGGGGGCCGCTTCGGTCACCGTACCCGCGTTCAAGTCGTATTCATACATCCGTTCACTGCGCGGGAAGAGAAGCTCCTTGGGCGGCAGGGCCGTGTTGCGCTCGAAAAACGGCTCCCCTGCGCCGTCCCAGACCCTGTATTCGGACGCGTAGACGCCTTTCATCGGCAGGAATACCTTGGCCTCTTTCGCGATCGACGCGAGCGCGTCCTTGAATTTGTCCTTCTTGATTTTCATGCAGTAACCTCTACATAAACTCATCTTTGTCGTCGAGATCGAATACGCCGAGGTAGTTCTCCGACTCCGCGTCGACGCCGCTTTCGTAATCCCCGACCAACTCATTGATGTCCTTTAATATCTTCTGCGTCTGTCCCATGATCGGGAGTCCCATCGGGCAGACCCGTTCGCATTCCCCGCATTCTATGCAACGGTCCCCGACATGAAAGGCCCTCGTCACGCCGAAGATCAGATTGTCCGATCGGCTGTGCTGTTTCCCCTGAAAGCCCGTCGCGGTCATATCGACGTAGCACTCCTTGCAATTGCACGCGGGGCAGATGTTCCTGCACGCGTAACAGCGGATGCATTGATCAAAGACTTCCGACCAATACGCGTATCTGCCGTCGGCGGACATGGCCTCGACGGCGTTTGCCCGGAAATACCGATCCTTGGGCTCGGGCGTAGGCGCCTCGTCCCAGAGCAGTTCGTCGTAGACCAAGGGGTTGCGGTTTCGGCAGATCGTACACCGCTCGTCGTCCTTGCCGTCGCACGGTATCCCGAGGAGCCGGAGGTTCTCGCGCTTGATCCGGTTGTCCTTCATCATGCGGTTGATCGCGCGGCTGTCGCAACCCCTGACGAAAACCCCGATCGGCTTATCCGGGTACAGGTCGTCCAAGAGGTATTTCGCGATGCCGGGGATCGCGTACTCGTTCCAGACCAACCGCTCCGCGTCCTCGGGTTTTCGCATGAAGAGGGGCGAGGTCTTGTCCGGGAACTTCGTGGCGCCCCATCCGATCACATAGCCCACATCTCCGCTTTCGAGGGCGCGTTTTGCGGCCTCCCGCATCTTCGCAAGGTTGTCATTCATCGGCGCTCATCTCCCTTCGCGCGTATTCGCGGTATCGCGTGTTCGGCCCGAGCTTTCGGACCATCGCCGTGACTTCCTCGGCGGTATCCCGGAATTTCCCCGCTTCGGAACCGGAGATCCAACGGGCGTGGAAGCGCCCCGGATCGATGCCGTTGTATTCCAAGAGCCGTTTCATCAGCGTGAATCTGCGCCGCGTAAAGTAATTGCCCGTCGAATAATGGCAGTCGCCCGGATGGCAACCGCAGACCATCACGCCGTCGCAACCGTTCCGGAAGGCCCGCAGGATGAACTGCGGATTTACGCGGCCGGAACAGGGTACGCGGACGATGTGGACGTTCTCCGGGTAGTGCGAGCGGTTCAGCCCCGCCAGATCGGCGCCCGTGTAGGTACACCAATTGCAACAAAAAGCGATGATCTTGGGGTCGTTCGTCTCTTTCACAGACACAGCGCGTCCACCTCCTCCAATATCTGGGCGTTGCGGAATCCAAGCAGATCGATCGCGCCCGTCCTGCACGCGGCGGTGCAGGCGCCGCAACCTTGGCACAGACCCGAGTTGACCGATGCGATCGGGCGCTTGACGCGTTTCGCGCCGACCCGGTCGTCGATCTCCTCGAGCGTGATCGCCGTATAGGGGCAGATCTTCTCGCAGGCGCCGCAACCGCAACAGTGCTCGCGGCGCACGACGGAGATCATCGGCGACGTCTCCATCTCGGATTTGTTCAGCAGGCTGACGACCTTCGCGGCTGCGGCGGACGCGTGCGCCACCGTATCCGGGATGTCGCGCGGACCCTGGCAGGTCCCCGCGAGGAATACCCCGCCGACCTGTGTCTCCACGGGACGCAACTTGGGATGGGCTTCCTGTATCCAATCGTTCACATCGCGGGCGACGCCGAACATGGTCGCGAGTTCCTCGATGCCGGACGACGGCGTCATGGCGGTCTCCAACACGACCATGTCCGCCATGACCTTGACCTGTTTGCCGAGCAGGGTGTCCTCACCGTTGCAGACCAATTTGTCGCCGTCCTTGTATATCTTCGAGATCCGTCCGCGCACGTAGATCGCCCCGTCCTTGCGGGTCTGATCGTAAAATTCCTCGTAGCCCTTGCCCGGCGTGCGCACATCGATGTAGAAGATGAACACGCGCGTCCCCGGCAGTTTGTCCAATATCTGATGGGCGTGCTTCGCCGCGTACATGCAACACGCGCGGGAGCAATAGCTCTTGCCCTTCTTGGGATCCCGAGAGCCGACGCACTTTACGATGGCGACGGTCTTGGGTTCCTTCCCGTCGGAGGGGCGCACGATGTGGCCTTCGGTCGGTCCGGACGCGTTCACGAGACGCTCGAACTGCAGGCCCGTCAGCATGTCGGGATAGCGGCCCCCGCCGTATTCGCCGTAGAGCGCCGTCCAGTCGATCAGCTCGTAGCCCGTCGCGAACACGATCGCCCCGAAGGTCTCCGTGAACTCCCTGTCCTCGTCCGCGTAGTCTATGCAACCGAGGGGGCATACCTTCTCGCATACGCCGCATTTCCCCTTTGTCAGCTTCAGGCAACTGTTCTTGTCGATCACGGGTTTTGAGGGGACGGCCTGCGGAAAGAGCTTGTATATCGCGGGCCGCTTCGAAAGCCCGTGGTTGAATTCGCTGTCCGTCTTTACGGGGCATTTGGTCTCGCACAGGCCGCAGCCCGTGCAGATATCGTGGTTGACATAGCGGGCGTTCCGACGGATCGTGACTTGGAAGTTCCCGATGTATCCTTCCGTTTTGACCACCTCGCAGGAGGTGAGCAACTTGATGTTGGGATGGGCGCCCGCGTCCACCATCTTCGGCGTGCTGATGCAGGCGGAACAGTCCAAGGTCGGAAAGGTTTTGTCCAACATCGCCATCTTCCCGCCGATGGACGGCTCCCGTTCGAGCAAGGCCACCTCATGGCCGGCGTCCGCGATGTCCAAGGCGGCCTGTATCCCGGCTATCCCTCCGCCGATCACGAGGGCGCGCTTCTCGATGGGGATCGAGGACGCGAAGAGCGGCTCGTCCCGCGCGGCTTTCGCGACGGACATCCGGATCAGGCGGATGGCCTTCTCCGTCGCCTTCGCCTTATCCGTATGCACCCAAGAGCATTGTTCCCGGATGTTCGCGATCTCCAACATGTACGGATTGACCTTCGTGTCCTTCAGCATCTTGCGGAAGGTCGTCTCGTGCATGCGCGGGGAACAGGAGGCGATGACGACGCGGTCGAGTCCGTATTCCTCGATCGCGTCCTTGATCATCTGTTGCCCCGGTTCCGAACACATGTACTTGTATTCCGAAGCAAACGCCACGCCCGGCAGTTCGCGGGCCGATGCGACGGCGCGTTCGACGTCGACGGTGTTTGCGATGTTCGTGCCGCAATGGCAGACAAATACCCCTATCTTGCTCACGTCAAGCGTCCTTTCTTCTCAATGCCCGGGCCAGTACGGCCGCGGACGGTACATAGTGCGCCTCCAAGGCGATGCGTTTGGCCGACGCGCCCATCGCCACCGCCAACAATTCCGACAGGGAGAATACGGGTATCCGATCCATCCCCGTCCGGTTCACGTACCCGTCCTGCCGCATCTCCAGGTTCAGATTGCACATGGGGCAGGCGGTGACGATGGCCTCCGCCCCGTTCGACTGCGCGTCCCGCAGGATTCGATGCGGCAATGCCCGCGAAGCGGACGCCGCGTCGTTCTGGTGCGCCGCGCCGCAACATTCGGCCTTGAAGGCCCAGTCCACGGGTTCCGCCCCGGTCAGCGCGACGATCTCGTCCATGCTCGTCGGGTTTTCGCGATCCGGCGCCCCCGTCACCTCGGCCGGCCGCACGTTCAGGCAACCGTAATAGCAGGCGGCCTTCAGTCCCGTGAGCTTCCGGACGACGCGCTCCGCGATCCCTTCCCGCACGTCCGGCAGGGAGAACACGTCGAGGAAATTGTACACCTCCCGCGCGGCCGCATAGGGCATGTCGATGGTCTTTTCGATGATGTATTTCGCCCGTTCGTCCGTGCGCGCCTTGTACATCGCCAATCGGAGCCGCGCGTAGCAGGAGGCGCAACCGGTCAGGATGTCGAGTTCGGGATTGCGCTTTTCGGCCAACGCGAGGGATCTGGCGGGAAGCGCCAATCCGAGCGCCTCGCTCAGCGTATGCCCCGATGTGGCGCCGCAACAATTCCAATCCTCGATCTCAACGAGCCCGATCCCGAGCTTGCCCATCACGTATTCCGTCGCGAGCCTGTACGGTTTTGCGGTGCTTTCCATCGAACAGCCGGGGAAATAGGAATACTTCCTCATTTCAGCCCCCTCCATTTCTCGGCCCGTTTCACCAACGCTTCGATCTCCGTGAGGTTCTTCGGTTCCTTGGGCAACAGCTTGAGCAATTTATTCTTGTACATATGGGGCAAGCTCGCCATATCCTGCAACGGTTTCAGCGTGAGCATGTTGTACAGCCCGGCCAAAAGCATCTCATGGTTCTTGCCGAACATGCGGATGTTCGCGAGGAATACCTCGTTCAGCACCTTGGAATCCCGACGCGTAAGACCCTCGGCCGCCGCTTCGTAGCGCATTTCCTCGATCACGGCGGGTATGTCCACGTCGTGCGGGCAACGTTCTGCGCAGGTGTGGCAACCCGTGCAGAGCCAGATCGTATTGCTCTCCAAGATGCGGCGAAGGGAACCGATCTGCGCGCAACGCATGACGCCCCTCGGTTTGAGGTCCATCACGTGCGCCATCGGACAGCCGCCGCTGCATTTCCCGCATTGGTAGCAATCGTATTGGCGTACGCCCGCCCGTTCCATCAGTTGGTTCAGTCTTTCGTTTTCCATATGGCTCCACCTTTGGGCGACGCGCCCGGCGCGCGCCCCGTTTTCACACCGCCCGATTCAAATCCAAAACCGTTTTGGCCAAGACGTCCCGTTCCTCGATGTCCGGCAACCCTTGCAACGCGTCCAACGCGCGCTCGGTATATTCCTCCATCCGTCCCTTCGTGTAGCGGAAGCCCCCGCTCTCCTCCACGCGGGCGATGATCTGGATCAGATCCGTCCGTTCCTTGCGGTGCTTCGCGATCAGATCAAAGAATCGCGCGCCGGGATTGCGCCGCGCCGCGTACAGGACGGGAAGGGTATAGACGCCGCGCAGGAGATCCTGGTAGATCGGCTTCTTGTCGTCCGAAGGCAAACCGCAATCCAACAGATCGTCGCGCAACT
>JAISGB010000034.1 GCA_031263335.1 Eubacteriales Family XIII. Incertae Sedis bacterium | reverse complement strand
GATCTCCGCGCGTACCCTGTCCTTCTCCCCCTCGACGATCAGCATTTGCGCCTTGGGCGCGTAATGCCGGTACTTCATGCCCGGGGACTTGGGCGCGGCTCCCGCCGCATCGCGTGGATCGCCCTCTTCCGCCGCGTCGCGCGCAGGGGGGCGATCCGCGTGAGATCCGCGGAAAAGCAAGGCCGCGTCGTAGATCACTTCCCTGCCCAAGGCATCTGACAGATGATCGGCGGTGAGGACGCCCGGTCGCAGGACAGCCGGGGGATCGGAGGTCAGATCCAAGACGGTGGATTCTATGCCGACGCGGCTGTCAAGGCCCGCAAGGATCACATCCGCCTTGCCGGACAGATCGCGTATGACGTGTTGCGCCCGCGTCGGGCTGGGACTGCCGGACAGATTCGCGCTGGGCGCGGCCACAGGCCGTCCGGCCGCCCGGATCAGCTCAATGGCGACGGGATGATCGGGCAACCGGACGGCCACCGTATCCAATCCGCCCGTGACCGCTTCGGGTACATCCGTTTTTTTCTTCAGGATCATCGTCAGGGGACCCGGCCAGAAACTGTCCGCAAGCCGCACGAAGGCGGGTGAGATCGAAGTGGTGAGGTCGCCGACGTCGCTCGCCCGCGCGATATGCACGATCATGGGATTGTCGGAAGGCCGGCCCTTGGCGGCATAGACCTTCCTTACCGCCGTCTCGTTGAAGGCGTCGCATCCCAAGCCGTAGACGGTTTCCGTGGGAAAGGCGACCAAACCGCCCGCGCGGATCACCTCCGCGGCGACGCGCACCCGGCGCAGAGCCTCTTCCGTATCGGCGGGGGCGCCGCGCCCCGCAAATACCTGCGCGCGCGCGTCGCCGTTGAGCCTTGTCACATCGAATATCTTCGTATCCATGAGTTCGTCGGCGCGGCGCGGAAACTCTCGCCGCCGCGCAAGCTACGCTTTCATCTTCTCCGCTTGATCGGCCAGAATAAGTCCGTCGATCACCTCGTCCAGATCGCCGTCCATGAAGGAGGGCAACTTATAGAGGGTCAACCCGATCCGGTGATCGGAGACCCGCCCTTGCGGGAAATTGTAGGTCCTGACGCGTTCGCTCCTGTCGCCGCTGCCCACCATGCTCTTGCGCGCCTGCGAAACCTCCTTGTTTCGGTCCTGCAACTTCATATCATAGAGCCGCGCCCGCAACACCTTGAACGCCTTATCCTTGTTCTTGATCTGAGATTTTTCGTCCTGACAGGATACGACGAGGCCCGTCGGCATATGGGTGAGCCGCACCGCCGAATCCGTCGTGTTTACCGATTGTCCGCCGTTTCCGGACGAACGAAACACGTCGACGCGCACGTCGGAGGGGTCGATCTCGACCTCCACTTCGTCGATCTCGGGCAGGACGGCGACCGTGGCGGCGGAGGTGTGTACGCGGCCGCCGGCCTCGGTCTCGGGTACCCGCTGTACGCGATGCACGCCGCTCTCATACTTGAGTCGAGAATAGGCGCCGCGCCCGCGAATCAGGAGGACCGCCTCCTTTATGCCGCCCAAGCCGGTATCGTTCATCTCCATCATCTCGGTATGCCAACCGCGCCGCTCGGCGTACCGCATATACATGCGCAGGAGGTCGCCGCCGAACAGGCTCGCTTCCTCCCCGCCCGTCCCGGCGCGGATCTCCAATATGACATTCTTTTCATCGTTGGGATCCTTGGGCAGGAGCAAGGTCTTGAGCGAGGATTCCAAGATCTCCCGCCTCTTCTCCAGATCGGACAGTTCGGACTTGAAGAGTTCCTTCTCCTCCGCGTCGAGGCCGCCGTCGTCCAACAATTCCTTCGTCTCGGACAACGACGTCCTGTTGTCGTTGTATTCCCTGTACGCCTTCACGATCGGTTCGAGCTCGCCCATCTCCATCACGATCTTCCGCCAGACGGGCTGATTGGCGATGATATCGGGATCGGACGCCTGCGCGGAAAGATCGTCATATTTTCCCACAATGAAATCCAATTTATCAAACATAAGCAATTCCGTCCCAAAAAACGCCCGCAATGAAAAAACCGGGCGCGAAACCCCGGTTTCCGTTCGCCGATGCAATCCTAATCCAAATCGTATTTTTTCTTGAATTTTTCCACACGACCGCCGCGATTGATGAACTTCTGTTGACCCGTGAAAAACGGATGGCACGCGGAACAGACATCCAATCGTATCTCGTCCTCCGTCGATCGGGTCTCAAAGCTGTTCCCGCAGGCGCATGTAACCTTCGTCGCCTTATATTCGGGATGGATTCCCTCTTTCATCTCTCTACCTCCCTTTTGTCTCGCCGATGCCCGTTTTCTTCCCGCATCCCGCGAGCGTTATTATTATACCCAAAAATCAAAGATTGCACAATAAGAAATATTTAAATCTGTTGAACGAGGAATTCCTTTGCGATTTCCCATGCATGGCCGGCGGCGTCCGTGACACGGGCGTGCAGGACATAGGAACCCTTTTCCAAGCCGCGGACGCCGATGGCGACGATTGGCCCCTCCTCCTCAAAAATGACCGTATGTCCATCCTCCCGCGTGACGTTCCAGTATACGCGCGCGCCGTCCGGCAAGTCGCGAACGACGGCGCGCTCCGGGTTGACATGACCGCAGGAGCAGTCTCCGCCCAAAAAGGAGATATCCTCATCGTGATCGGGTTGCGGGTCGGGACGCGGCGTCAAAAGATATCCCTGATCGGCGGGAGCCGGATCGGCGCCGGCGGACGTCCGCGGAATGCTTTCCGCGACATCCGGATCGGTCGATACAGGGAACTCCGCAGGGGCAACCTCCTCCTCCGTGACGACTTCTGTGACCGTGACGCCGCCCGGCGTAACGGGGGCGGGCATTTCGTCCCCCGCGTCCCCCGTTTCTCTCGCGTCCTTCGCGTCCCCCGCGTCCTCCGCGACGGGCGCATACGCCGCCTCCCGAACGACGGCGCCCTGCCCTGCCACGGCGGCTGCGCCGGCCGAAACGAGGGCTGTGCTTATGGCCGCAAACAAGATCGTCTTGACGATCGGGCTGACCGCGGCATATCCCGCGCCCGTATGCGTCGCGCAGGCAATGCTCCCGGAGACGCGAACGCCGGTGATTACGGGTTTTACCGCATCCATGAGCATCCCCACATCCGTGTCGGATATGAGACGCGACGCTTCAGCCCGGAACGCGCCGGGCAGAAGGGCAAATACGCCCGCTTCCGCTTTTTCTCCGTATCTCACGCCTTTTCCTCCGCGCACCGTCTCCCGTGAATCCTTGACCTTTTTTTCATATCGTTCGTATGCCTTGCGGATCGTGTTTCTCGCCCGCATGATATTTGTCGATACCGTGCTTTGGGACACGCCCATCGCCTCCGCGATCTCCGCGTGGCTCATTCCGTCGTAATAATACATCAAGATCGCTTCCCTGCGTTTTGCGGGAAGTCCCGCGACGATGCGCAAGATCGCCTCCCGCCCGTCCGCATCCTCGGCATGGGCGTGGGGAATCACATCCCTGTCCGTTTCGATGAGATCGATCTCACGCGCTTCCGCTTCGTACCGGCCCTCGGAAACATATCGCTTCCTTTGAACTTCGCGGCATGTGTTCAAGACGATCTTGTGCGCCCATCCATTGAAATAGCCCGGATCCTTCAGGGAACCGATATTCAGGCATATCCGTATGAGCGCTTCCTGCGCGGCGTCCTGCGCGTCGCACCGGTTGCCGAAGTATTGCAACGTATGATAGAGGATCGCGCGGGATTTTTTCTCGCAAAGGGCGGAAAGCGCCTCCGCGTCTCCGTCCCTTGCCTTTGCCGCCAATTCCTCTATCTGATTGCTGTCCATCGCACTCCCCCTTCTCCTTCACATCCGATCTATTTTCCCCCCACAGGTCCCCCTTCTGCGATGCGGACTTCCATATCTCCCCGCATGTCCGCCCGAGCAGGATCGGCCCTGAGGCAGAAGCAGGTCCCGATCAGGCAGACGAAGACGATGATCGCATGGACCGGGGTGTACCCGTCCGTCATCCGCATGGGCGCGGAGAGATCCTCCGTAAACAGGAAGAGGAGCATGCCCGCAGCCGCCGCGATAAGCGACGCGATCCGCCACGCGGGGTTGCGCCGCCGCGCGTTTCGGCCCCCGTCTATCTTCACGCGACCGGGGGAGAACAGGAAGGCGCCGAGGAATAGGAACACGCCCAAGGCCGCCAACAGGAGGTTGATCAATGCCCAAGCGCCCTCAATTTCCCCCGCCGAGCGCGGCGTCGCGTCTTCAGAGATATCGTTTATAATGTCCGCGAGGCCCTCACCCGCCGCAGAGACGCTCTCGTTGAGTTCGTCCGCGATCCTGTTTGTCACCTCCGTGACGCGCGTCACCACGCGCTCTATCGTTGATATCGTGACCGCCGGTTCCGGCACGGGTTCCGTCGGCGCAACCGCCGCCGAGGGCGGAGGTGTGACGGATGGCGGCGTGACGGGCGGCGGCGTGACGGGCAACGGCGTGTCCTTGATCAGTGTGACCGTGATCCGACAACTCGCGCCGTCCAAGATCAGTCCGACCCCGTAAACGGCGGCGCTGCCCGCCCGTTGCGCGGCGATGAGCGCCGCGAGATCCCCCTCGTCCACGGTGATCGCGCTCTGCGCAACGGGAAAGCCGTCCGCGTCCCTGCCCGCCGCTTTTGACAGCGTCTTTACGAGGGCCGCGCTGAGGGTGATCCCCGCCGTGTTGTACGTGAAATTGTTACCCATGACTGCGGGA
>JAISGB010000021.1 GCA_031263335.1 Eubacteriales Family XIII. Incertae Sedis bacterium | reverse complement strand
CCGCCAGATACTCCGTCTGCAGACCCGCCTTCTCTTCCACCATTTGGTCTAAGGCGCTGCCGCCGAGCGCGATCTCGATATTGCGCTTCAATTCGCTGAGAAACTCGATATGGCTGTTTACGGCGGCCTCGGCGTCCGATCGGAAGGCGTCGTCGGGAACGCCGTCAAACCACGTCTCGGTCAGGTTCAGGCGATCATCGATGAAGGCGATGCTGTCCTCCGCGACGATGCGCATGGTATACGCGGTGATGAAGGATTCCAATTCACCGCGCGCCATGTTCGTCACGGAACGGCTCTCGGAAGCGATGGATCTGAGCGTCGCCCCCGCGGATTGGGCGTCGGCCGCGGCTCGGTATTGCGCGTTTTCGCCCGCCCACAGCGCCTGCGTCAGGCGGTTCGTCGCGTCGGGGATCAGCGTGTCCGTGAGCAGAGCCGCCTCCGAAGCCTGATTCAGGATCGAGCCGTTCTCGATGCTCGAGAGATCGACCAAGACGCGCACCGCGCCGTCGCAGGCCGCGTAGTTGCGCGCGTTTGCGTTCGAGATCAGATCATTCGAGGCGCCGAACCGCACGGACGAGAGCGTCGTGACGCCCGCATCGAGCCGCTTGCCCTCCTGTTCGGTCAGAGATGTCTGGACATTCGCCAAGCTGTCGTTCAACGCCGACTTCAGATCGGCGTCGCTGAGGCTGCCCTCCGTGAGGCTCTGCACCTCCTCGATGAAGGCCGTGAGCGCGGCGTTCAGGATGGTAAACACATCCGCGCGCCGCGCGGCGTCCACGGAAGCCATGACGTCTTGAACCGCCGCCATCTCTTCTTTTGCGTCCTCCTCCGCGCTGATGATCGCGTAATATGCCTGAAGGGCGGCCAGATCGTTGTCCGCCCGATCGGTCGACGCCGAACGGACGCTCGTCGCCCAGAAAGCATCGATCCGATCGATCTTCTCTATGCCGGCCGACGTGGTGGATTGCATGTTTACATAGATGTCATACTGCATCTTCAGCGGCTCGAGCTCGGCCATGAATTCAAGATCGTAGGGGCTTTTCGTGTTGAATATGTTGACCGCCGCGTTCGTGCGCAGATCGTAGGTGAGTCCGTCGGACTTCGTGTGGAAGGTGAAGAAGAGCGCGGCGATGACGGAATTGTCCACTGCGGAGATGGACTGCATCCCGTTCGGATCCGTATAGGCGGAGGCGATCGCGGCGAGCGAATTGGCCTGCGTGATGTCGCACCACGCGCCCTCGCCGAGCTCCGACTTGTAGTATACCCTGTCCTGCGCGGATTCCCCTGCCGATTCGGCCGCCAACTCATAGATCTCGTCCGTAAGCGCGCTGATGTGGACCAAATGCGCCCCGATGATGAGCGTGCCGTTCTCGATCGACGAGGGATCGATATGCACCGCCTCATCCTCGTTCCATATGGCGTTCGACCACTCGGTCAAGGCCGCGTTGCCCGCGACCACGATGACGACGACCGAAAGCAAGGCGATGACGACATTGATCCTCCGGCTTCTTTCGTGTGGTTTTTTCATCTTTGATCGACTCATTTCGCTTCTCCCCGTCTATACCGCGTCCGTCGTCCGGATCGTCCCATCCCGCGTCACAAAATACGCCTTGCAGATCAGCGCCCCGCTCCCGTCATACACGAGCAGATCGACATCCTCGAGATCGCCGATCAGAAGCGACAGATAGCTGAAACTCGCCTTGGCGGATATCCGGTCGTCGTTGCCGATATTCGCGCCGTTGTACTGTAACAGATACGTCGCCGCGCCGAGATCCGAGTTGAAGTCCGGCGTCAGCACGGATGTGTTCGCACTGCCGACGATCTGCGTCTCCACCGTATAGCCGCCGACGACGCGCTCCGTCTGCGCGGCCGGCGCGTTCGCCCCGTTCTTGATCGGCAGGGGGCCGCGCGCGACGGAGGTGTCGATCGCGCATTCGCCCACAAAACCGCCGGCGCCGAACAGCCGCACGGTCAGCATATGCGTATCCCCGTAATCGAGCGTCAGATGGCGGAAGGGCTTGTCCGCAGCCACGCGACCGCTGAGATCCACCCCCTCGTACCATACCTCATACTCCGAAACCTCCGGCTCGAAGTCGTCCGGCACGTCGATCCCGAATATAAAGGTCAGGTCGGAGACATCCCCGTAGATGTAATACCATATTTGCCCGTCCTCCGTCGGGTAGCTGATCGCGCTGCCGCCCGCGTCGGACTCGAAATTCGCGCCCTTGAAATAGGCCGAGACCGCACCGCAACACAGCCGGTCAAAGGCGATCAACAACTCGTTGTAGGTCGTCAGCGCGTCGAAGGCGTCGATCTGCAAGGATTGATATTCCTCCTGTTGCCCCTTCACCTCGTCGTAATCGGCCTTGCCGACGCGGTTCAGGATCATAAGCCGATTCAGATCCTTGCCCGCGCTTATCACGGAATCCGCCATGGACTTGGACGCGTTCCGCGCCGTGACGAGCGATTCGAAATCCGACTCGATCCGCTTGCGCAGATCGGACTCCGCGGCGATGCGGTCTTTGCGCGCGGAGGCGTATTCCATGCAGGCCGTGAAGAGGGCGTAGGGTTCGTCCTCGATGTAGCGGATGCCGTCTATCTGACCCTTGAAGAACTCCTTGGAAAAACGAAAGAACAATATTCTGTAACTGCCCTGCCACCGACTGTCGATGTCATGGAGCATCTGCCTGTACTGGATCTGGAAGGCCGCGTAATCGATGTCGCCGCCCTGCCTCGCCGCCGCGATAAAGCCGTTTAGGCGATTCATGGCGCCGCCGTATTGATTGCGCATGAGCGATTCCGCGAGGTTGAGGTTGATCATCGCGAGGGACTCCGCGACCCGCGCCTCATAGACGCCCTGATCGGCGGAGAGCGTGGACGCGATCAGACCGTCCAATTGGTTTCGCGTGAGATCCGTGTCCTTGAGCGGGTTCAGGAAACGGTAGCCCGTCGTGACGTTCATCTTGATGATGTCCGACAGATCCTGCTTGGCGGTCTGGAAGCCGCGCAACAACCGCGCAAGATCCTCCGTCAGCTTCTTGACGCTCTGCGCCGTCTTGTCGATGTCGGCCTGCTTCGCTTGCCCCACGAGCAGCCTCGATTGGTTGCGCATCTGTTCCTTCTGCGCGGCCGTGAGCATCTCCTGCGTGAACGCGGCCTTCTCCTGGGCGGCGTAGACGTTGAAATAGCTCTGGCGCGCCTTCGCGAGCACGGCGTATTTCGCGTCCCCCATCTGATGCTGCAGGGTCGATATCTCCGAGATCAGGGCCTGGGGCTTGAGGTTCATCTCGAATTCGTCCGAAAGGTTGAATTTTTCGGGAAACTTA
>JAISGB010000233.1 GCA_031263335.1 Eubacteriales Family XIII. Incertae Sedis bacterium | reverse complement strand
CCGTTACCGGTTCCTACGGCGTGACCTTCACGCCGAACGCGGCCACGGTTAAGAACTATGAGGCGATCACGCCTACGACGAAGGATATCGGCGTCACTGTCTTGAAGAAGGGCGATCTGGACGGCGACGACTATCTCTCCTCCTTCGACGTCCTGATGGTGGCGCGCGTCGTGATGGGGTATGACGCGATGCCGACGGGGGCCGCGTTCGCGTTGGCCGATGTGGACGGAGACACTGTGATCACGATGGCCGACGTGTTGCTTCTGATGCGGAAGGCGATGGGTCTGATCTGATCGGCTCCTTCCCTCGGCTTTGATTCCCCCTCCGCCGGCGATCCGCGCGGAGGGGGAATTCGCGCTTGAAGGGAGCCGGCGCTTGCGCATGGATGGACAGGTCATGATACGGAAGGGTGACGGACATGAAATATCACGGAAAACACAGGCGTTTGGGGATCTTCCTCTCGGCGATCCTGACGATTGCGGTCGGCGTATGGCCTCTGTACGCTTTCGCCGCGCCCGGGGCTTCGATCTCGGTCGCGGATCGGGCGGGAACCGTGGCGCCGGGGGATGAGTTCTCCGTTCCGATCTCGATCGCGGGCAACCCGGGCTTCGCGGTGGCGATATTTTCCCTATCCTACAACCATAATGTGTTGGAGTTGCGCGGCTTGGAGGGCGCGGGGACGATGATCGGCGACGAAGTCGAGTACGACTTCGCGCAGAAGGATACGGTGGGCTATCTGAGCGATTCCCTCTCGGATCTCACGGGCGACGGGGTGCTGTTCAGCCTACGGTTCCGCGTGAAGGGCGGGGCGGTCGCGGGGATCTATCCCATCTCCGCAGGACTCTATCAGAACCTCCCGAAGAATTTCATCGATAAGGACCTGAATACGGTGGCTGTCTCGTTCTCGTCCGGCGGCGTCCGCGTGGCTTCGGCCTCGCAACCGCCGGGCGACGGCGGCGGAGGCAATCCGGATCCCGGCATCCCGGATCCCGGGGATACGGGTACGGGCGATCCCGGCACGGGCAACTCAAGCAACGGCGACACGGGCGACGCAAACAGTACGGGCAACACGGGAGGTACGGGTTCGAACGGTACGGCCGCGAGGACTGCGGGCGTAAGCGGTACCGGTTCGAACGCCGCGACGACGACCGGCGCGACTGTGGACGGCGTGATTGCGCCCGGCGCGGACGGTAGCTCCGCGACCACCGGATCGGAAACCGAAGCCCCGGACGCGGACGCCGACGTGAACGCGAACATCCCGCAGGGCGGGACGCCCTTGGGCAACACGGACGAGGGCTTCTCCTTCCCGTGGATCTGGTTGCTCCCGATCGTCGCGTTCGTGGCCGGCGGCCTCTTCTTCGGCCTGAGCAACCGCAGGGGGAAGCGGGCTTGATTTCGCGTAATTCCCGGGTTGCCGCAAAAATGTTCTAACCGGAACATTATTTTTATTCCGTCCGATCTATACTTTTCTTGGGAAAGCCGTTGCCTCGCTCTTAGACGGGCGAGGCCTCCGATGACAAGCGAGGTATGGTTGCGACGGATGGGAAGCGAAAAGCGCTATACGCGCGGCGTCTTTAAGGATGTCGTCAGCAGATTCAAGGATGACGCGTGGCGGGAAGCGCCGCTCTTCGCGAATTTGAGCAAGGATGAGTTCGACCGCGTCCTCACGAATACGCGCGTGCGCTTTGCCGAATACTGCCGCATGGATTCGGTGCTCGAAGAGGGGCAGACGGTGTTGGACATCGGCGTTTTGTTGGAAGGGGAACTCTTTATTCGCAACTATTACGAGGACGGAAAGGCGCAGACCATCAACATCCTGTATCCGCGCGATCTGATCGGGCTCGACACGGTGACGTCGCGGATCAAGACCTCGCCCTACACGATCCTCTCCAGAGGGGAGAGCGCGATCATGTGGATCCCCTATGCGGATCTGCACCGGATCGACGCAAAGACGAACACCTTGCGGGACAAGATCGTCGACAATCTCCTGTCAATCTATGCGGATGAACTGATCCGCGCGAGCCACAAAGCGGATATCCTCTCGAGACACACCGTCAAGGAGAGGATACTCGCTTATCTGCGCATCAGGGCGCGAAAGAAGAACGGCAATGTCGTTGAAATGACGATGACGCAGGCGGAATTCGCCGAATATCTGTGCGTGACGAGGCCGTCGCTCTCCTTGGCGCTCACCGAACTGAGACGGAGCGGCCTGATCGAGATGGACGGCCTGAGCATCACGCTGACGGGAAAGGGAGGACAGAAATGACGTTTCGGGAAACTATGGAACGCGCGCGGCGCGCGGGGATCTTGCTCGCGATCGCGGCGGCGTTGTGCGTCCTTTTTGCGTCCGTGCTCGATGTCGCCGCCGCGGAACCTGCCCGGATCACGGTCGGCGATTCCGGCCAAGTGGAACCGGGGCGGGAGTTTTCCGTGCCGGTCAACATCCTCGGGAACCCCGGGATCGCGGGCGCGACCTTCGTCGTCCACTATGACGGCAATGCGTTTGAACTCTTGGGCTACGAGAAGTCGGGCGGCGTTTTTGAGGACGGCCTGATGGAGAACCCCGCCGAGTCCACCGTCGGCTATCTCACGTTCCCGAACAACAACACGAAGGACGGCGTTCTGTTCTCCGTGAAATTCAAGGTGCGGGAGAACGCCGAGGCGGGTGATTACGATATCTCGATCGGGCTGAGGGACGGGCAGGAGAAGAATCTCGTGAACGCGGACGCGCAGGTCGTGGCCGCGGAGTTCCTGCCCGGCAGCGTGACGATAGGCGGCGAATCCACAGGGGGTTCGATCTCGGACGGTACGGGCGTCGGGGACGGGAACGGGATCGTCGATCGGATCGACGCCAAGGATCCGGCCTCGAACGAACCGAGGCAAATACCTGCGGGGACGACCTTCTTCGTGAAAGCGGAGGAGGGGAGCCTGACGTGGGACGACTCCGCATTGGACGGCCGATACGACGCGGCCTCCGGGGGTTATGTCTTTTCGGCGAAATCCTCCGGGCCTACGTCGATAGAATACGCGGACGCGGCGGGGGATCACCGATCGATCGAGATCGAGGTCGGCGCGGACGAGAAACCGCTTGTTGCCACAGAGACGGAAAAGGAATCGTCCCTTTGGCCGGCGATCGTGGTCACCGTGATCATCATCGTGGCTTTCGTGGGGCTGTTCCTGCGTCGTCGCGCCTTGGGCGTCGCGACCGAAGCGGCGGCGCCGGCAACCGAAGATAAAGGCAAGGCGGAATAGATCCGGAGGTGCGCGAATGAGAAGGATGTGGATGGGACGGAAGCGATCGACGTGTAAACGGGCGTTTTGCGCCATATTGTCGCTCCTGCTCTTGGCGGCGTTGTCGCCGGCGGCCCTGTGGGGGGATGTCTACCCGGAGGACGCCGAAGCTGAGGACGCCTATATAGAGGATGTCTCTGCGGAGGACGCCGATACGGAGGATGTTTTCGCAGAGGCCGCCGGCGCGTCGGAGGTTCTTGCAGAGGATGTCGACGCGACGGAGGACGCCCTTGCGACGGAAGAAGCCCCTGCGGGGGAGGTTCGCGCTGAGGACGCCGGTACTGCGGGGATCTTCGCGGAAAACGCGCCCGCAGAGGATACCGTCGTCGTCCTTCACGGCAACGAGATCCTCACGACGTCCGCCACGGGGCAGGGCTCCGATCCGATGCACACGAAGGTCGTATTCCAACTCGCCCCGGACGCGGCGGGTCCGATCACCTTCACGCCCGATCCGCACAACAACGCGATCACGATCATCGGCAACGGGGCGGACAATCCTCCGAACGATGTGGCCTTCAACATCGCGCGCGGGATCAATGTGACGATCCGCGACGTCTTTCTCAAAACGG
>JAISGB010000232.1 GCA_031263335.1 Eubacteriales Family XIII. Incertae Sedis bacterium | reverse complement strand
CAACTCGAAAGCCGCAAATCGCACATCAAATCGACCGTCGCGGTTGCGAAAGCCATCGAGAAGGTCAACCAAGTCGGCGACCCCCTGAGCAAGGCGTCCTCGGTCGGAGGCAAGTTCAGCGACATGGAGAACAAGGCAAACGAGCGGCTTGACAGGGCGCAAGCGGCGTCCGAACTCAACAGCGAACTCGGGGATTCCGCGGACAAGCTCGCGAAGTCCTACGGATCGGTGTCCGACACCGATGTGGACGCCGAATTGGAAAGGCTGAAATCCGGCAACTGACAACGATTGATTTGCATGGTAGTCGGCCGTCTGTGGGAACGCGCGCGAATGTCGGCGTTTGTCGCGGACGGCTGTGTAGGTAAGGAGTGTGCAACAATATGATTCTGACGGATTTGCTCGAACGGAATGCCGAGCGTTACGGCGACGACACGGCCCTCATCGAATTGAACCCCATCCACGACGACGCGAAAAACCTCAGTTGGCAGGAATATGAATTGGTGGAGACCGGCCACGCTTCCCATTATCGCAGGGAATTGACGTGGTGGGCGTTTGACGAACGGGCAAACCGGTTCGCGCGGCTGTTGGCGGACAAGGGCGTCCGGCCGGGCGACAAGGTCGCCGTATGGCTCATGAACTGCATCGACTGGCTTCCCATCTACTTCGGCATTCTGAAATCGGGCGCTGTCGCGGTCCCGCTGAACTTCCGCTACACCTCGGAGGAGCTCGCCTACTGTTTGGATCTGTCCGACGCGGCGACGCTCGTGTTCGGCTCGGAATTCTTGGAGCGCGTGGGTTCCGTCAAGCAGGAACTCACGGGGATCGGGACATATATCTTCGTCGGCATGGATGTCCCGGATTACGCGGACAGCTTCGAGGGATTGATCGGCGGGTACGCGCCTACGCGACCCGACGTCCGCATCTCGGAGGAGGACGACGCGGCGATCTATTTCTCGTCCGGCACGACCGGCTTCCCGAAAGCCATCCTGCACACGCAGGCGAGCCTCATGTCGGCGGCCGTCACGGAGCAGACCCACCACGGGCAGACCAAGGACGATGTATTCCTATTGATTCCTCCCCTCTATCACACGGGCGCGAAGATGCACTGGTTCGGCAGCCTCATGTCCGGCGGCAAGGCCATCATCCTGAAAGGCACGAGTCCCAAATGGGTGCTCGAGGCGGCGTCGAGCGAAAAGGCGACCATCGTGTGGTTGTTGGTCCCGTGGGCGCAGGACATCTTGGACGCCATCGACGACGGCGACGTAAACCTCGACGCATTGGACCTGAGCCGGTGGCGGCTCATGCACATCGGCGCCCAACCCGTCCCACCCAGCCTCATCAAGCGATGGAAGCAACAGTTCCCGCATCACGCGTACGACACCAATTACGGCCTGTCCGAGTCCATCGGCCCGGGTTCCGTCCATCTCGGCGTCGAGAACATCCTGAAGGTCGGCGCCATCGGCAAGGCCGGGCATCGATGGCAAACGAAGATCGTGGACGAGGACGGCAGGGAAACGCCGTGGGGCGAGGTCGGCGAGCTCATCGTCAAAGGCCCCGGCGTCATGAAGGAATATTACAAAGACCCGGAAGCCACGGCGACGGCGCTGAAGGACGGTTGGCTCTATACGGGCGACATGGCGAGGGAGGATGAGGAAGGGTTCATCTACCTTGTCGATCGGAAGAAGGACGTGATCATCAGCGGAGGCGAAAACATCTATCCGGTCCAGATCGAGGATTTCATGCGGAAGAATGAAACGATCAAGGATATCGCCGTCATCGGCGTCGCCGACCGGCGGCTTGGGGAAATCGCCGCCGCCATCATCGAACTGAAGGAGGGCGTCCGCGCGACAGAGGAGGATATGGAGGCGTTCGCGCAGGGTCTCCCCCGTTACAAACGCCCCCGGCGGATCATCTTTGACAAGGTGCCGCGCAATCCGACGGGCAAGATCGAAAAACCCAAGTTGCGCCGACAATACAACGCGGAAGCGATCGTCGCGAAGGAGACCGAGATCGGAGAAGGCGACGCCTGATCGTCGTTCCGATAGCCGAAACCCATGCTGAACATATTCTGCGGCAGAGAGAATATCGACAAGGACCGATTCATGTTTGACCGCATCGGGGAGACGTTGGAGTGTACCCGGCGGCGCGTCCTTCTCATCGTTCCGGAGCAATATACCTTACAGGCGGAGCGCAATGCCTTCGCCTGTCTCGACGCCCCGGGCTTCATCGACTTCGAGGTATTGAGCATGACGTCCCTTGGGCGGCGCGTCCTGTCCGAAACCGGCGACGGCGACCGTACATTCATCGATCAATACGGAAAATTCATGCTCATCTCCGGCCTGTTGCGCAAGAACAAACAGGCGTTGCACACCTTTCGGAACCTTGAGAATTCCCCCGCGTTCGTCGACAAGTTGAACCATATGATCGCGGAATTGAAAAATTTCAATGTGTCCCCGACAGAACTGCGGAATATTTCGGAGGACATCGAAGGGGACAGCCTGCTGAAGCGGAAGTTGGCGGATGCGGCCGTCATATACGCCGGATATGAGGACAGGCTCGGGGGACGCCACATCGACACCGCGGATTACCTGAAGCTCTTCACCGCGCGGATCGCAGATTCCGATTTTATCGCGGAATCGGAGATATGGCTCGCCGCCTTCGACTACCTCAGTCCCGCCGCGCTTGACACCGTCACGGAACTCATCGTACGCGCGCGCTCCGTCAATCTTGTCCTCACGGCCGAGGCGGGTACGCCGTTTTTCCAACTGACGAACGCGCTCGCCGACGAGGTCGAAAGGCGGGCGTCGGACGCGGGCGTAAAGACGGAGACGCGGATCATCGGCGACGCCTATGCCCATCGCAGACCCGGACCCATCGCGCACATCGAAAAGACCTTCTTCTCCTATCCGAGGAGGACACCCTACGCGGCGGACACGGACGCGCGGCGCGGCGCCATACGCTTGGTCGCCGCGGCCAACTACTATGCGGAAGCGGAGACGGCGGCGGCGCATATCGCGGAGTTGGTGCGGGACGAAGGGTTGCGCTATCGCGACATACTCGTGCTGTGCAACGATATGGGCGCGCGCGTCTCCGTGATCCGGCGTGTTTTCGCCCGTTACGGCTTGCCGATCTTCGTGGATCGAAGACGCGGCGTCGAACATAACCCCGCGCTCGAATACATCCTCGCATTGCTCTCGATCGTCTCAGGCGGTTGGCCTTATGAGGCCGTGTTTCGGTTGCTCAAAACGGGGCTGACGGACATCGAACGCGAATCATGGGAGGAGTTGGAGAATTATGTATGTAAGTACAAAATACGGGGAAGCCTGTGGAAGCGGGATTTCACGTACGGGTTTTTGGAATACACACAGGAAGAAATGGACGCGTTCAACGCGGTTCGGCGACGCGTCGCGCGGCTCTTCGAGTCGTTTGAAGAGCCTTTCCGCCGCGGCGCGACCGTAGGGGGAAAGACGGAACGTCTGCGCCGTTTTCTCACGGAAACGGCGAAACTGCCGGACGCGGCGGATCGACTGACGATGACATTGGAAGAATCCGGCGAACCGGATTTTGCGGAATACGCCGCCGAAATGTCGGGGATATGGGACGTGGTCGCGGGCATCTTCGATCAACTGATCGCGGCGTTGGGCGATCTGCCCGTATCCGTCGATGAATACGCGGGCATCCTCAAGACGGGATTTTCATCCGTCCGTATGGGCATATTGCCGCCCTCCCCGGATCGGATCGTCGTGGGAACGACGCAACGGACGAGGAGCGGAGAGGCGCGAGCGATCTTCGTGTTGGGCGCCAATGACGGCGTCCTCCCGACGGTCGACGCTGACGACGCGATCTTGAACGAGGACGAAAAGGCGCGGCTCACGAAATCCGGCCATGAGATCGGTCGAGCGAATGACAAGATGCTTTTGGAGGAGCAGTTGGCCATCTACCGCAATCTGTCAAAACCGCAACGCCTCCTGTATATGAGCTGTTCCGTTTCGGACGACGCAGGACGTGACGCCAAACCGTCGATCATCTTCGAGCAACTGCGCCGCATGTTCCCGCGCGTACCCGTGGAAAAGGATATGCTGAATGACGACGGCGATCCCATGCGCCTCTTCCAATATCGAGAGGAAGCGATGAGCCATCTGACGGAGGGACTGCAACGTTGGATCGCCGGCGGACGCGCAGACGCCGTCCGAAAGGATGCCTACCTCTGGTTCAAAGCGCATCCGCGAACCGGCGGCGAGCGGGACGACATGGCCAATCTGCGCGCGGGGCTGACCTTCCGCAACAGAAGGGAACGCATCGACGAGGGGTTTGTCGCGGCGCTCTACGGCGCCGCCGGCGCCGAGGATGAATCCGCCCGCCGCGCCGAGGCTTCGCCCGCGCTCGTCACCTCCCCTTCCGCTTTGGAGCGGTTCAGCCGATGTCCGTTCGCCTTTTTTATGGATCGGGGCGTCAAGATCAAGGAACGAAGGGTATTTGAGATCGACGGCAGAAATGTGGGCGACGTCTATCATGAGGTGCTCATGCGATACGGCACAGAGATGATCCGTGACGGGCTTTCGGTCTCGGACGAACATTCCGCGTGGCGCACCGTCACCGAATCCGAAAGCGCCGCGCTCGTCGGGCGGATCTACGACGAAGCCGCGGTGGAATTCAAAGAAGGGCTGTTTCACGGCGGCGGCTACGAACGCTACAAATCGGAGCGAATCAAGCGCATCGCCTCCGATGTGGCGTGGATTCTGACGGAACAGGTCCGGGCGGGCGCCATCACCGATATGCGATTTGAGACGGCGTTCGGAGCCGGGGGGATGTTTCCGCCCATCGAAACGGAGCAAGACAGCAAGCGCGTCCGCGTGCAGGGGCGCATCGACCGATTGGATATCCTTGAGGGCGGATACGCGCGGATCATCGACTATAAATCCGGCGCGGATACATTCAGCCGCGAGGATGTATTGAACGGGTGGCAATTGCAGTTGATGCTCTACATGATGACCGTGCGCGATCGATACAAGCCCGCGGGCGTCTTTTATTTCAAGATAGCCGAACCGCGAGCAGAGGATACGGGAGACGGAGATGTGACGCGGAAGATCGCGCGGGGATTCCGGCTCGACGGGATATCCGTGAACGATCCCCGGGTCGCGGCCGCGATCGGCGAACCCGTACGATCCGCGGAACCGGGCGAGTTCGAGGTCATGCAGACATCCGTCGACGCCTTGGTATCCGATCTGTGCGGGAAATTGCTGTCCGGAAACATCGATGCCAAGCCGCTGACCGCGCGGAAGATCAAGGCGGGCGCAAGCGGTCGTCCGATGACCGCCTGCACGTATTGTTCCTATCGGGGGATATGCAATTTCGATCGCGTATTCGGTTAGTTGAGTAGCTTTGATTTAAATCGGCAATGTCTACGCTTGTTCCGTTCGTTCGATCAGATCGCAGATCGAGTTGGAGAAGGCCACGGGATCGTCGATCGGCAGTCCTTCCATGAGCAGAGCCTGATCGTAAAGTATGGACGCATAGGTCTTGACGGATTCCTTGTCCTTCCCGTAGGCGTTTTTAAGCGCGGCCAAGACGCCGTGATCCGCGTTGATCTCCAATATCCGTTCCGCCTTCACCTTCTCGCCCGCCGCGGGCATCGCGTTCAGCACCTTTTCCATCTCCAATGAGATGCCGTCCCCGCTGACCAATACGACCGGATGGGTCTTGAGCCGTTTGCTCAATCGGACGTCGTTCACCTTCCCGTCCAACGCCTCCTTGACGGCGGCGAGCAAGTCCTTGTTGCTTTCGGCCTGTTCCTCCGCCTTCTTCTTTTCCTCCTCTGTCTCCTCGATTCCGAGATCGCCCTCCGAGACGGATTTGAATTGCTTCTCCTTGTAGGACATCAGCGTCTTGAACGCAAACTCGTCCACATCGTCCGTGCCGTAGAGTATCTCGTAGCCCTTATCCTTCAACAGCTCGGTCTGGGGCAGCTTGTCGATCTTGTCCGTCGCGCCGCCGACGGCGTAATAGATGTACTTCTGATCTTCCGACATCCGCGACACGTATTCCGCGAGGGTGACGGGCTTCTTTTCGGAGGAGGAATAGAACAGGATGAGATCCTGCAGCATCTCCTTGTTCGCGCCGAACTTATCGTAGATGCCGAATTTCAATTGCAGGCCAAAATTCTCAAAGAATTTCTCGTATTTCTCACGATCCTTTGCCAACATCTCCGTGAGTTCCGTCTTGATCTTCTTTTCGATGCGTTGCCCGATGGCCTTGAGCTGTCGGTCGTGTTGGAGCATCTCACGCGAGATGTTCAGCGAGAGGTCCTGCGAATCGACCAAGCCGCGCATGAAGCTGAAGCAGTCCGGCAACAATTCC
>JAISGB010000166.1 GCA_031263335.1 Eubacteriales Family XIII. Incertae Sedis bacterium | reverse complement strand
TCCGGCTCGATGATATTGCACAGATCCGAGGCTGCCATGCGACAGGTATCGGTCATTCTTGTGTCAAAATCCTCTTTGAACGTCGGGGCGATGCGCACCTTGTCCACATGAAAGAGTTGTCTGAATTCGCGTTCCAAATCCTTTATCTGATCGATGGGATAGCGGAATTGAAACGTCACCAAACCGCCGTCGATCGACTTTTTCAACAATCTGCTGACGGTGGACTTGGACACAAATTCCTCTTTTGCGATCTGCTCTTGCGTCATCCCCATCTCATAGTATTTTTTTACGACATGAATCATTAAATCCAACTCATGTTCATCGATACTCTTCGTCATTCCGCGCTCCGTTTCGATTGTGCCGACTCGACAGATAGCTCTGTAGGATGACGACGGCGGCCTGTTTATCTATGATCGTCCGGCGCTTTTCCCTGCTCATATTGGCTTCGATGAGGACTTTTTCCGCGATCTTTGTCGTGAAGCGTTCATCGTGGAGGATGACGGGTACGTTGGATTTTCCGTTGCTGCGCAACATGTTTTCCATCCGAACGGCAAACGTCCGGACCTTCAGGGTCTGCTTGCTGTCGGAACCGTTCAGATTGATGGGCAAGCCGATGACTACCGCGCCGCAACCGTGCTCTTCGACCAATGTTAATAGTTTGCCCGCGTCTTTTTTGTCGGAAACGCGTTCGAGCGTAAAAAGACCTCGGGCGGTGATCTCGAGTTCGTCGCTCAATGCGACGCCGATGGTTTTGTCACCTACGTCCAAGGCCAGTATTCTCAAATTTACTTACCGAGATAGCTGTGCAGGAGCTCTTCGACCAGATCGTCGCGCTCGATATGGCGAATCAGATTTCGCGCGTTGTTGTGTCCCGTGATGTACGAAGGGTCTCCGGAGAGGATATATCCTACCATCTGGTCAATCGCGTTATACCCTTTTTCCTCAAGGGCGTCGTAAACCGTCCCGAGAATGTCGAGTGTGGTCTTTTGGACGCCCTTTTCCGTCCCGTTGTATACGACAGTGTTGCGATTTTCCATAATCATTCACGCTCCTTTGTCGACCGGCCTTCACCCGTCCCGATGATCGTACGGGGCGCCGCCGCTTTTCGGCTCAAAACGCAGATCGCGCCTACACAGTATTTTACATCTTTATACCCGTTTGCGCAAGAAAAACCTCCGCCGCGGCCATGGCGTCCCCGATCTTCGACGGATCTTTCGCGCCGGCCTGCGCCATGTCCGCCTTTCCGCCGCCGCCGCCGCCCGCCGCCGCCGCCATGGCTTTGACGAGGTTGCCGGCGTGGCAGCCCCGCTCCTGCAGACGATCCGATACGGCGGCGACAAAGGTCACCTTGCCGTCCGTCACCGACGCCAACGCGACGATCACTTCTTTCTCCCGAACGCGAATATCGTCGCAGAGCTTCCGCAACGCCTCCGTCTCCGCGCCCTTAAATTCCCCGCGCGCGAATTTGACGCCGTTTATCTCCGAAGCGGACGCGAGGATCGCGTCCGCCGATTCGGACATCTTTTCGCTTTCCGTCGCGGACAGTTCCTTCTGCAGCTGCTTCACTTCGGTAAGCAGATGTTCGATTTTCTCCACGATCCCCTCGGGATTGGTCTTGAACATCCCGCCCAAGGAAGCCAAGATGTTCTCCGCCTTCGCCAACGGCGGCAGGATGTTCGTTCCCGTGACGGCCTCAATTCTGCGCGTCCCCGAACCCACAGACCCTTCCGACACGATCTTGAACCCGCCGATCTCGCCGGAATTGCGAACATGCGTTCCCCCGCAGAGTTCCATACTGAAGTCCCCCACGGAGACGACGCGGACGATATCGCCGTATTTCTCGTCAAACAAAGCTGTGGCGCCCTTAGCCTTCGCTTCGTCTGCGGGGAGTTCCTCGATATCGACGGGGAGGAATTCGTCGATCACGCGGTTGACGATCGCCTCCGCCTCAAGGAGTTTGGCGTCGTCTATGCCCTCATAGTGCGTAAAATCAAAACGAAGCTGTTTGGAATCCACGGACGAACCCGCCTGTTGTACATGACCGCCGAGTACGTCCTTCAACGCCCGGTGAAGCAGGTGCGTGGCCGTATGGTTGCGCGCGGTCCGGTTTCGCGTGGCCGCGTCAACGGTGCAACGCAATTCATCGCCGACGCGGACGACGCCCCGATCCACCAAGGCATGATGAACGAACAGGTTTCGCGTCTTGCGTACATCGAGCACTTGGGCATGACCGCGCTCGCCGGCCAGTTCACCGACATCGCCGGCTTGGCCGCCGCTTTCGGCATAGAACGGCGTCCGATCCAATACGATGGCTACGGTGTCTCCCTCGCCGGCCTCTTCCGCCGCTTCATCCCCGGATAATATGCGAAGCGCCCGGCCCGCGCCGCCGATCGTGTGATAGCCCGTGAACACCGTATCCGGCAGATCGAAAAAAACGCGTTCGTCGTCGGACCACCCCTCGGATTCCCCGGCCTTCATATGCGTGCGCGATGTCTCCTGTTGACGGCGCAGTTCTTCGCGGTAACCGACCTCATCGATCCCGATGCCGTGTTCCGCGAGGATCTCCCGCGTGAGTTCGGGGTTGAATCCGTGCGTGTCATAGAGCCTGAACACCTTGTCCCCGGACAGGGTCCGTTCCCCCCGCCGCTCGAGTTCCTCGATATAGGCGTTCAGGAGGGCGTTCCCCTGATCGACGGTGGCCGCGAACCGCTCCTCTTCCGCCCGTATGACCTTGTGCAGATAATCCCGTTGCTCCAAGAGCTCCGGATAGGCGTCCCCCGAAACCGACAGGACCCTGTCCGCCGGTTCCGTCAGGAACAGCCCGTCGACGCCGAGCTTCCTTCCGTGGACGGCCGCCCTTCGCAGGAGCCTGCGCAGGACATATCCCCTGCCCTCGTTGGACGGGATGACGCCGTCGGCGATCATGAATACGACGGAACGTATGTGGTCCGTGATGATGCGGATCGATATGTCCGTCGCGGCCTTTCCGTTCCGATACGGCGTCTTGCCTATCTCCGCGACGCCGTCCAAGATATGGCGCACCGTATCCACATCGAAGATGGAGACCGTATCCTGCATGATGCAGGCGAGCCGTTCAAGCCCCATGCCCGTATCGATGTTCGGATGTTCCAAGGGCGTGTAATTGCCTCGGTCGTCCTTGTTGAACTGCGTAAACACATGGTTCCAGAATTCGACATAGCGATCGCATTCGCAACCCGGCCCGCAGTCGGCCTTGCCGCAACCGTAATCCGCGCCGCGATCGAAATAGATCTCCGAACAGGGTCCGCAGGGTCCCGTCCCGATCTCCCAGAAATTGTCCTCCTTGCCCATGCGCACGACGCGGGACGGATCGATGCCCACGTCGTTCACCCAGATGTCGCGCGCCTCGTCGTCCTCTTCGTAGACGCTCGCCCAGAGTTTGTCCTCGGGCAAATCCAAGACCTTCGTGATGAATTCCCAACCCCACACCAAGGA
>JAISGB010000129.1 GCA_031263335.1 Eubacteriales Family XIII. Incertae Sedis bacterium | reverse complement strand
GCTCGGCGTCGACGGCGGGCCCCTCGCCGGCGCCCTCGATTGGGCCCCCGCCGCCGCGGACGCGATACCGGGGGCGGACGACACGGCGCTGAACCCCGCCGGCTATGCCTACGACGTCGTCTTCGCGCCGGACGACGACGTGAACTACACAACCCTCGCGGGCACGGCGTCCGTACCCGTGGGCAAGGCAGTCCCCGTCATGGCCGGCGGCGCGGGCGCGCGCCCCCAAGGATCCACGATCTTTCAAAACCCGCCGGGGAACGACACCCTCGCGGACTCGGCCGTCACGGGCGACGTCGTCATAAGCGTCGGCGGCGTGGTCACGGGCCTCTCCGGCACATGGGCCTGGGATGTGCCGGGCACGGAGAAGTTCACAAGCGACGGGATGAAGGCGCGGGCCGCCGTATTCACGCCCGACGACGCGCGCGCGGACATCCTGCGCGTGGCCGCCGACTTCGCCGTCTACTCCCCCAAGACGGAGATAAGGACGGAGCCGGCGCTCGGGGCGGGGCGCTACGGCGGGAAGGTGGGCGACGTCCCCTTCACGGGCAAGGGCCTCGTCACGGCCACCTCCGCGGACGGCGGCCCCGCCGAAGACATCACGGCGAAGGGCGCATGGTCCTGGAAGAACCCGGATCTCGCGCTGACCTCGACGACGGGCGCGCAGACGGCCGTGGCGGTCTTTACGCCGGGGCCCGGGTACCTCGCCGACTTCGGGGACAATCCCCCGCACGGCTATGTGGCCGCCGAGAAGGAGCTCACGATCGATATCGCGCCCGCGACGCCGACCGTCGACGCCTCGGGCGCGGAGGCCCCGCTCATCTCGTTCGGCGACGCCCTCCTCGCGGCCGGGGACGACCCCGGCGGCCTCGGCCACGCCTTCGCCGGCACAGCCGCCTTCGGCCATACGGCCCTCGCGGGCACGCTCGCCTGGGAGGCGGAGGACCCCTCCGCCGTCGTACCCGGCGCGGCGGGGTACGAGACGAGCGCGGACGAGGGCGGCAACACGTACAACGTCAAAGAGGACGGCGTGTTCTGCGCCCCCGCCGTGTTCACGCCCTCGGATTCCTACGGATCCGCCTACGCGCCCCTGCGCTTCTTCGTGAAGATATCCGTGGGCGCGGCGGCGGAAAGCAAGGCCGTATTGTCGGAAGTGGTAAGCGAAGGCGGCCGGGCCGTCCTGCCGCCCGTAAGCGCGGCGAAGGAGAACTATGCGCCCGGCGCCCTCGATCGGTATGCGGCCGCATTGGAGGCCGCCAAGGCGGCTGCGGGGCCGGACGCCCCCCTGCTCACGCAGGCCGGGTCCGAACGCCTGTTTGCGGGCCTCGAAGCCGCGGCCGCGGCCCTCGTCCACGACCATCCCCTCCTGTCAAACTCCGCCGAGGGCGGCGTGAAGCGGACGGGGGAGGGCGCGGACATCCGGATCAAGGGCGACTACGGCAGCGCGGACCGGCTCACGCTGAACGGCAAGGACTTTGTCCTGGCCGCCCGGAGCGGGGACGGCCCGAGGGCCGCATCGTTCGACGGGAAGGCCGCCGGAAGCATCTCCAAGGGCAGCCTCGAGATAAAGCTCGCCCCCGCCTTCATGGACACCCTCCCGAACGGGTCCTACCGGATCGTCGCCCACTTCCGTGACGGCTACGCGGAAGGCAGCGGCGCGGCAACCTTCGTCATAGACCGGCCGGCTGCGGAGACCCCCGGGGATCCCGGCGACGGCGGCACGGCCGGCCCCGGAGGCGGCGGCACGGCCGGCGCAACCGGCGCCGGAGGCGGTTCCGGTTCGGGCAACGCCGCTCCGGGCAACGCGGCCGCAGGTTCGTCCGGCCCGGCCGCGGCGACGCCCGGCGGCAACGCGGCAGACAATGCGGCAGACAATGCCGCGGGCGACGCGGGCGCTTCGGCGAACGGCAACGGCGGCTCCGGCGACAACGGCGGCGGCCCGGAGCCCGGCGCGGGGACGGGGGCCGAAGGCGAGACGGGCGGCGCGAACATCGCCCTGTGGATCGCCCTCGTCTCCGCCCTCGTCATCCTCGCCCTCGTCGTCGTCCTCATCCGCAGAAGAAGGTCGCGCGAGGAAAATCCCGAGGCGCGCGCGTAGCTCCCGCGGGCGATCGCGAAGGGGGGATCACGTGGCCGACGAAGCCGTCGCAGACGATCACGCAGCTCCCGCTTGCGGGCGATCGCGAAGGAGAGACAGACCCGAGGCGGGCGCGCAATGTCCCGCCTCGGGCGATCCTTGCGAAGGAGAGAACGGAGGCGGACACGCAACGCCCCGCGCGACGATTGCGAAGGAGAGAAGCGGAGACGGGCGTTGCCCGCCCGCCCGACATGCGGCGTGTTATTTCCGGTAGATGGATGGGCTTACGTACTTAAATCGATGCTCCAAGGCGGTGAGGGATTCGCTGTGTCCCGTGAAGAAGAAACCGCCGTCGCGGAGCGCGTCATAGAATTTGTCGATCAGCGTCGTCTTCGTGTCATTGTCAAAATAGATCATGACGTTCCTGCAGAAGATCGCGTGGAACGGTTTTTTTACATTGAAAGGGTCAAGCAGATTGAGGTTCTTGAAGGCGACCTTTTCCCTGAGATAGGGCGTCACCTTGAACGAATAATCGTCGTGCATCGTGAAATACTTTCTGCGCCATTCATCGGGCATGGTCGACAGTTCCTCCGCAGGATAGACGCCGTTTTTCGCCGTCGTCAGCGCCTTGTCCGATATGTCGGTGGCGAGGATGGTTGCGTCCCAATCGGACGCGCGCGCGCCCAAATAGTTCTGCGTAAAGATGGAAAGGGTGTAGGGTTCCTGTCCGGAGGAGCAACCCGCGCTCCAGACGCGCAGATCGCGGTCGTTCAGTTCGTGTTCGATCCATGGCAGGACGGAGCGTTCGTAGAATACGAAGTGTTCCTTCTCGCGCATAAAGTAGGTGTGGTTTGTGGTCAGTCGATTCAGTAGATTGGCCAATTCCCGGTGCGTCGGATCGTTCTTCATGAATTCAAAATATTCCTTGTAGGACCTGTACCCCTTTGAATCCACATAAAAACCCAGACGCCCTTCGATGAGCGCCCGCTTTTTCTTCAGATTGACGCCGTAATGGACGCGTATATACTCCGATATCTCAAGGAATTCCGCGTCGGTCATTGCAATCACGCGAGCAACTCCTGTACATCGACGATGAGGCTGATCTCCCCGTTGCCCATGATGGTGCATCCGGAGATTCCGGCGGATTTGACGTTGAATCCGTTCAGGTAGCGCGGCATGGATTTTACCACGACCTGAAACTTTCCGATCAGCTCGTCCGCGAGCAGACATCCCCGGCGATCGCCCGTATCCGCCAACACGAGTATCCCCTTGTCGATATCCTTGACGGCGTTTCCGACGCCGAACGCCTCGTGAAGCCGGATGATGGGATAGGCGCGTCCCCGGATCATGATCATCTCGTTCCCGCCGGGATCGCTGACCAATTGGCCCGCGGACGCCTTGAACGATTCGCGGATGTTCGTGATGGGGATGGAGAAGATATCATTTCCCAATTTGATCTCCATACAGGAGATGATGGCCAAGGTGAGCGGGATCTTCAGGAGAATGTTTGTACCCATGCCCTTGACGCTCTCGACGATGACCGTCCCGCCGATTCGCTCGATGTTGCTCTTGACGACATCCATGCCCACGCCTCGGCCCGAGAATTCGGTGACCTTTTCCTTCGTGGAGAACCCGGGCGTCATAAGCAGATTGAAGATCTCCTTCTCGCTGTATTCGCCTCTCGGCTTTTTCAGGAGGTTTTTTTGCGCCGCGGATTCCAATATTTGGGCTGTGTCGAGGCCTCGACCGTCGTCGCTCACGGAAATGATGATGTCTCCGCCCGCGTTTCGCGCCGACAGCACGATATGGCCCGTGGGACCCTTGCCCGCAGTCGCCCGTTCCTCCTTCGTCTCGATGGCGTGATCCATCGCGTTGCGCACCAAGTGCATGATCGGATCGTTCAGCGCGTCCAAGATCGTCTTGTCTATTTCGGTGTTCTCGCCCATGAGGACGAGTTCCGCGTCCTTGTCGAGCCGTTTTCCCATGTCGCGTACGATCCGGCGCATGCGTTGGAAGGTCATGGCGACCGGCACCATGCGCACGGACATGACGGCGTCCTGCAGTTCGTTGGTCAGCTTGTTCAGCTGCCGGGCCGCCTTATTGAAATGCTCCAATTCCAATCCTTCAAGATCGGTGTTTTCGGTGACCATCGATTCGTTGATCACGATCTCGCCGACGAGATCGAGCAGGGAATCCAACTTGGTCAGATCGACGCCGATGATGTTCTGTTTCATCGGCTTGCCCGACATGCCCGTCACGGCAACCGGCGCGGCGATCTTATTCGTCCGCGTTTCGTTCTCCGGTTCGGCTTCCGCCGCGCCGTGGGGCGCGTCCCCGCCCGGATCGCCGCTCGGCGTCCGCGCCGGGATTTCCGACGCGATCGGCCTTTCCTCCGCAGCCCGATCCGCCGTCCTCGCTTCCCGCGCGTCGCTCCGTCTCTCGATGTCCGTCGGGATCGGGGTTTGCGCGCCCGTACTCACGATCCGGCTTGCCCGGGCTTGCGGCGTCCGCGCGCCGGGACGCGCCGACGCGATCGCCTGCAACGCCGTCGCGCGCGCGTCGGCGCGCGGAGGGAAGCCCTCGTTATTCTCGGCTCGGTTTTCGAGGGCCGTTTCGGGCGCGTCCTCGATCGATCCGTCATCCTCGATATCCTCGGATGTTTGCGGATCGTCGGTTGCAACGCCTTGCCGCGCTTCCGAGGTTGCGGGCTTCGGCGTGCCCTGCGCGGCGTCGCCCTCGTCGGGCATCCTGCGCATGAAGGCGACCGATTCGACAGAGAGCGTCCCCTTCGCGACCGTTTCGATCTGTTCTCGGAACATGCCGGTGGTGAAACTGATATAGAAACCGTTCTCGATGATGTAGTCCGTCGCTTCCGCGTTGTTTTCCAGATTCTCCGGAATGGTGCGGTTGACGGAACCCATTTCGCTGAGTTTGTTGGCGAGCATGTACGCGCGAATGTTCTCCATGCGGGCGCCTTCGTTGAAATGCACATGGATGTTGTAGGTCGCCAAGCTGTTGGGCGCGCGCGTGGGTTCTCCGACCACGGTGCGGCTGGCGGTCGCATGCGCGGATCCGTTCTCCGCCGTCTTTGCCGTCGCGCCGTCCTGCGGCGCGCTCGGGGGTTCGAGTCCCAATATCCTGCCGCCCTCCGGCGCGACGGGCGCAACGGTTTCCCGCGCTTCCTCCGCCTCTTCCGTCCCCTCGATCGGCTGTGTCCGGACGTGCGCCGAGATCGAGACGCGCGCGGGTTTCGCTTGGATGTCACCGCCCCGCGCCGCAGACTCGGGCGTCCCGTCCTCTGTGCGCGCGGGTTCGGGCGTTCCGTCCTCTTCGCGCGTCGGTTCGGGCTTTCCTGTGGGTTCGGGTTGCCGGTTCTCCGTCCGTATGGGTTCGGGCCGGTTGGTTGCGGTCGTCCGGATCGGCTCGACGGACAGGCCGGGCAATGTCGGCGCGCCGCCCAACATCCTGCCGATATCGGGTCCCGGCGCAGGTTGCGGCGCGTCCGCCTTGAATGCCTCTATCAGTTCGGCTATCTCGCCCGCCAAGGCGGGATTCCCTTCCGACGGCTCCGTCCCCTCCTGTATCTTGGACGTCTCGCGCCCAAGGAATTCCGATACGCGCAGTACAAGATCGAAGAGATCGTCGAAGCGCGCGGGGTTCGGCGCTCCGTCCCGGATCACGGCAAAGAGATCCTCGGCCTTATGCGCGATCTCCGCGATGGTGATGAAGGCCATCATCGCGGAGGAACCCTTGATCGTGTGCATGATGCGGAAGATCTCGTTCAGGTTTTCCTTTGTGAGGGTACGGGAAGACTCCGCCTGAAGCAACATGGCGTCGAGATTGTCCAAGAGCGTCGTGGATTCGAACAGATACAGCTCCAACATGGATTCGTTGTTAAAATCGTCGCTCATACAATCTCCTTTCATTCTCAATTATAATCTATTTCCTCGGAATAGAAAACTGTTTTTTGGCGTTCCGTGCCGGTTGCGCTCATTTCTTTTACAATGTATCTTGTTTTCGGAAGCAATAAGGTAAAAAACAACCCGTAACGCCAGTAAATTCAAGGCGTTGCGGGTTTTAGACTATGCGAAAAGTTGTAGTGCAATTCAGGTCCTTTTTACCAAAC
>JAISGB010000114.1 GCA_031263335.1 Eubacteriales Family XIII. Incertae Sedis bacterium | reverse complement strand
CGCGCGCGCGTCTGCGACGCGGTCGCTGGACGCTCCTGATAACTCTGCGTCGGGTGTCGGGCCGAGCGGTCCGAACCGGCGGCGAGACGGGCGAAACGCCCGTCGTCACGCGTGTATTGCGGGACTGTGTCGACAACGTGATGCCCGAGGGCTATGCGCATCGCGTTATGACGCGATGCGATGCCATGATGTCCGAGACCGATCCCGCGACGACCCCTGCGGTCGTTGCCGCGACGCGGGCCTCCGTGAAGGCCGTTTGGAATACAGCGCCGCGAAAGCGCGTGTCGGCCGACCGAGGGAAGGCGTCCGTGCGATCCGCAGCGGGAGCGCAACCCGTGCGAAGCATTCGCGCGGCGGGTTCGTTCGGCGGCGGCTTCAAGGTGATCCGGACGGCGGCGATCGGTCTGCTGTTCGTGTTCCGATCGTCCTCGTTTGTACAGGCCACGGCGCTCTTCTCCGTCGGTGTGCTGGCCATCGGGAGCGGAGTCATGTGGACGCACGAGGTCGACGGCGCCTCCGCGGACGTCTTTGCGCCGCAGGCTTCGGTGGAGGAGACGACCGCCTCGGGGATCGAGGATCGGGTACAGACCGTCACGGAGCCGGCCATCGTCGATGGCGAGGCGATACAGCCCGACGCCCCCGCGCCTTTGCCGTTGCCGGATCCCGTTCCCGCGACCGAGGCCTACGAACCGACCGACGCCTACCTCACCGCCCTCGAGAAGGGGACGATCTTCCTGAGCGGGAACGACTGCGCTTGCGGCCATGTAAATCCGACGAGCGCGCGGACGGTCCACATGGATCCCGCCCGTGGCAGTCTCGCGTGGACGATCGCAAGGGGAGACGACCCGACGCCCCTGTACGGCGGCGTCGGCGCCGAGGTGACGTCGGAACTGGAATCACTCCGCACCACTTACGGGGACGGCAACTATCTGCTCACATTTATCTACACGACGGAGGACGGTTTGCACGTGGCAAAGTCCCGCCCGATCTTCATCGACACGGGCGTGATCACACCGAATCAGTACGAATAACGAATAACGGACCTATGAAAGGGGGCGAGCGGCGGTACGACAGAATAGGGAAAAAGGGAGCGCACGAAGACATAAAGGGGAAGGGGACAGATGGAACACGATCGTTCATCGGAAAAAAACGAAGACAAAAAGAAGAAGCCCATTCTTGCGATCACGATCTGCGCTTTGGCCGCGATCGTGATCGTTGCGGTGGTCGTGCTGCTGTACGATCCGGGCGAAGCGGTCGCGCCGCCGGGGGATATCGATAGGGTCATTCTCTCGCAGTACGACAAGAACACGGCCATCGCGACGTTGGCGTACGATCCGGATCTCACGTTCGACAATCAAGGCGGTCTCACCATCGCGGACGCGGAAAAGCTGAAACCCATAGAGAACGATCTGTTCCGCAATGGCAAGGACGGCGCGGACATCCTCTATACGGAAAACATCATCGGCCGAGTGATTCAATTCGGTTCGGATTGGGTTTCCGCGCGGAACGACGGGGACGACAAGGTCTTTTCCTCCGTCGCTCCGAACATGAACAGTGACGTCGAGAAAAAGCTCAAGGAGAAAGGCGGAACCGCGCAGATAGCATTCCACCGCATGGACATCGGGGAGATCGCCCATGACGGGGATGACTATTACATCCTGACCAAGGAAACCTATACGATGGCGGAGGATGGCGCGTTGACGCCGTTCGAAGGCGTATATGCGTACAGGTTGACGCCGAAGAAGGATGGGTTGCTCATCCGGGATTTTGAGGCTTTGAGCGCATAGAGCAAGACCGGAGAAGGGGGGCTTTTGCCGGCAAAACGAAACCACCGAGGACCGGATTGGTGGCTTCTTAATGAAGGAGGACGCAGAGAAGTGGGAAGAAGTGGGATGAACAGCAAAGAATCAAAAATGGGGTTCCGACCGAAGAACAAGAAGTGGACCTCGCTCATGCTTGTCGTGGCCTTGGCGCTCACGGCGATCATACCGGTGAATGTCCTCGCGGACGATCCGTTGGGACTCATGGCGGGTACGGATCCGGCGCCGGCCGAGCCGGCGGAGGCGCCGGTTGCGACGGAGGGCGAAGAAGGATTAACGGAACCCCCTGTCGAGGAACCCCCGGAGGAACCGGTCGAGGAACCTTCGGAGGACCCCATACAGGAACCCGCCGGAGCGCCGGGCGAGCAAGGCTCTGCCGTCCAAGCGTTCGGGGCGATTACGCCGATGGCGGCGGGGGACATAACGGTATATACATGGAGCGATCTTGTAAAAGCGCTCGACAATTCTTCGTATTCACGCATTTTAGTCGCGACGACACTCACAGCCACTTCCAATCCTACCATCAGTAGGCCTGTTGAGATCGACGGCATCGCGGGTCAAAACAATACCCTCAATATGCAGGGACATGGTTTTACGCTCGGCTCGCGTTCAGCGGCGGCGACGTTCACGTTGAGCAACTTGAAAGTCACAAAAACGGGTTCGGGCCATCTTGTGAGCGCTTCCTCTTCCGGAAGCTCAAACTGGACGGTGAATTTCAACGGCGTGACGAGTACCTCGGCTGCGACTTCTCCGCTTGTCAGTCTGGCCAACAGTGTAGTCAACTTCACCGGCACGAATAACTGGACGATACCGGGTACGTACACCATCATCAGTCAGACGCGCCATATAAATTTCACGGGCGGCAAGACCACGTTGAAGGGGGGCAACACAATTATCGAGTCGAGCCTGTCCGATTCCTCGATCGACGCGAAAGCCGGCGCGGATGTGACCATTTACAGTACGGGTACCGGAAATGTGGAGACGGTATATCTGCATCCGAGCAGCGGTTCCGCGGCGGTTATCGCCACGGACGGCGCTTCGCTCGATATCTCCGGTTGGGGCTATGGATCGGATTCCAGCGGCGGCACGGTTTGTTTGGTCGCCCCTTCCGGCGGCTTCACGATCGAACGAGGCGGTAAGATCACGGTCAAGAGCCTGTTGGGATCGGCGGGCGGCACCGACGGGCAACCGGCGCTCGTTCAACAGGTCTCGAGCGGCAGGTTCAACGTCAGCGGCAAGGGTTCCGAACTGAACCTCATATCCTACGGCAACCATAACCAATACGGCGCGACGATACGCTTCCGGGCGGTCGGCGATCAGAGGTTCAACGTGGATGATGGCGCCGTCGTCAATATTACCAAGGCCGCGCGCTCCGGCGGCAGAGACGCCGCAGCGATACGTTTCGGTACGGGCAGAGGCAATGAGTTCCATGTGAAAGGCGGGGCGCAAGTCTACGTCACGAACTTCGGTAACGGCGCCTATGCCGACGCGACCAACAGCGACG
>JAISGB010000039.1 GCA_031263335.1 Eubacteriales Family XIII. Incertae Sedis bacterium | reverse complement strand
GTCCTGCTTGGGACGCTTCTTCACCCTCGGTTCGCACATCAGTGACGAACTCGACAAGGGGAACGGGGTCATCCAAGGCCGGGTGCCGCTCCTGTTCAGCTATACGGGCGGGGAGATATGTCCCGTTCCCGTGGAGGGCGTGGAAGGCGGATCGGCGACGTCGGTCAACAAGTTCCACAATTTCACCATAGTCGCGTGCGTTTTATAGGGAACCGTTCAATGCGGAGCGCCATCAAAATCATCGCGACCGTTGAAGCGTTTTGATTTCATCGCTTTTATTAACTATTGTTGATATTCGGGTTCGATGCTTATAATCGATACATCGCCGACCTGTGTGGTTCGGCGATAGATCACCTCGATCTCGTTGTTCACATCGTACAGGAAGCGAAGGTCGTCCTCCGCCGGCTTGAAGCCTCGGATCGCGATCTCGACGTTCGAGGGCCTACGGCCTTCGAGTTGGTTGCGCGCGATGGATTTGAACGTGTCCAAATCCTCCGCGTACAGCCCCGCCTTGCGGTAATACAGGAAATCCGCCCCGTCCGCGGCGGGCCAATACAGGGCGTCCCATCGGTGATCGTTTTGCATGAGGGCGTCGTTCTGTCCGAAATACGAATGATCCACCCGTCCCTCGGGGTTGCCGATGGGATCGTCGAAGGTGGCGTCCACCTGATACCAACGATCATCCATATAGACGAGATTCCACGCGTGGCCCACCCATTGCCCATCGCCGTTGTTTCCGTCGCCGATCTCCATCCTCACGCGGACGTCGGCGCCGCAGAGCAGGATCAATTGCAGGGCTTCGGCGTAGCCTTGGCACATGGTCCTGCGATTGATGAGGGCGCCGTAGACGCCGTTTTCGAACCCGGTCTGCCGGATCGTCACATCGTAGGTGAGATGGGCGACGATCCAGTCGTGGGCGGCCAAGACCCGCTCATAGGCGGCGGCGCCTATATCCGTATATATCTCGTCGAGGATGCCCGGCAACGCCTCGGCCACGGCCGCCGCCTCGGGTTGATCGGCGGGCAACACAAAATCGACGTCCTTCATGCGCCGGTACACATAGTAACTGACGGAGGGCTTCAGCTCGAAATTGATCCGCAACACATTCACGGATGCGGCGGACGCGTCGTCGCTCAGCCTGATATCCTTGAACTGCGCCAAGACACTGTATTTGGTTGGACTGCCCCAGAACGGGTCCAGATTTTCCGTGATCTCGGATATCTCATCCTCCGTAGCGACGAGATTCATCGTGATTTCCTTCTCCCCTTCCATGAGCGCCTCCACGATCGCGTCGTTGACCGCCTGCAAGGAAGTGAGCGTATTCTCCTCGGTGGGCGCCGTCCGCACGAGCTTGGAGATCGTGCCAAAGACGCTGCAACCGCCGGACAGGAGTCCCGTGATCAGGATGAGGACGGCAAGGGCGACGGTTGTCGCGCGCCTTCGGATCGCGGTCGCGTCGCCGCGTGTGTCCGCGTTGCGCCTTGTTCTGCCTTGCCGGTCTCCTTGTCTCATTTTTTCCTCGGTATCATGAATGCGAGAATCGTTGCGGGGATCGATAGGGCGGTCAGGAGGAACATGGCGTTTTGAAGCCCGTAGTTGTCCCCGACCCAACCGACGACGGGCGAGAACATGCCGCCGATGCTGATGGTCACACCGAACAGGATGCCGGACGCCATGCCGATCCGATTCGGCAGGAAGTTCTGTCCTGTGACGATGATGGTGCTGTGCGCGCCGCTTATCGTGAGGGAGATCAACATGCCCAACGCCGTGGCGGCGATCAGGCTGTGGTTCAGGGTAAAGAGCAACATCAGCGGCGGCGACGCGCAGACGCAGAACAGGATCACCTTTCGGAAGCCGATCTTGTCCGCGATCCTGCCGCCGGCCAATGTCGCAACGACGCCCGCGACGGCGAACGCGGAGAGGTTGGCGTTGCCGACCGCCTCCGTCTGGGACAGGACGCCGATCCAAAAGAGCGGGACGAAGATATTCATGCAGGCGCCGACGATGGAACGAAACACCATGAGTACGGAGACGATGGTGAATCCCTTCCAGTTGTCCTTCTCCTTCTTCTCCTCGTCGATCTGAGCCTTCTCCTCATAGTGCTGTTCGATGAGTTCGTTGATCTTCTTCGTCTTGGCGAGCATGACGGCGCTCATCACGACGGCGGGCAGGAGAAACCCGAACGTGCCGCGCAGGCCGAACAGCAACAGCATCGCCGACGCGTACAGCGGCCCGGCGACGAAGCCGATGTTGCCGCCCACGGAGAAGATGCTCATGCCCGTCCCCTGTTGTTCCCCGGAGACGATGCGCGCCAACTTGCTGCCTTCGGGATGAAAGAGGGCGACGCCTATGCCCATGACGATCGAGGCGCAACACATGAGGACGTAGCTGTCAAAAAATCCCAGAAAGGATACGCCGACGCCCGCCGTCATCATGCCTACGGCCATGAACCACGGTCGTTGCACGCGATCGCCGAGGTAACCGAACAGCGGTTGGACGATGGACGAAACGAAGTTGGCCGCGAACACGAGTCCCGCGGCCTTCGCGTAGGTCAGGTTGTGCGCCGCGATCAGGAAGGGCAGGATGGCCGGCAGGCCGCCTTGGGTCAGATCGGTGCAGATATGCCCCATCATCACCAAGTAACTGTAACTGCTGATCTTGTACTTGTTTTTGTTATTTTTGTCAATCTTGTTCATTTACTTTTGCCAATTCAAATTCTCTGATGATCTCGGGTTCGGGCGCCTTCGTGGCCAAGGAAACCACCACGATGGCGACGCACGAAAGGATGAAGGCGGGAAGCAACTCGTAGATGTTCAGGGCG
>JAISGB010000026.1 GCA_031263335.1 Eubacteriales Family XIII. Incertae Sedis bacterium | reverse complement strand
AGGGACGGCGTGCCGCGCATCGTTTTCGCGGGCTTCAATCTCAGCGGCACATACCACAGGAGGCTGATCGAGGATATTCGGGATGAGGACATCTGCATCTGCAACATCAGCAAATCGGGCGGCACGGTGGAACCGAGCGTCGCCTTCCTGTCCCTGAAGCGTCTGCTCGCAGAGAAATACGGGGAAGAAGAAGCAAACAAGCGCATCTATACCATCACCGACGCGGAAAACGGCGCCCTTCGCCGGGAGACGCGCGCGAACGGTTACGCCGGCCTTGCCATCCCGGGGGATGTGGGCGGCCGATATTCCGTGCTGACGCCGGTCGGCCTGCTTCCCATGGCCGTGGCCGGCGCGGACATCGGCCGGGTTCTCGCGGGCGCGCGGGCGGCGGCCTCCAGGGACTTGACGGACGCGGCGAAGCGGTTGGCCTGTGTCAGGCGCAGTTTACAGGACGAGGGGAAGACCGTCGAGATCATCGGCGCGTTCGAGCCGTTCATGGATTCCTTCAACGCATGGCTCCTGCAACTTTACGGGGAGAGCGAGGGGAAGGACGGAAAGGGCATGTTGCCGGTCGGCGTGGGCCTGAGCCGGGACCTGCACTCGTTGGGACAGTTCTTTCAGGAGGGGAACCAAATCTTCTGCGAGACCCTCATCGATATCGCGAATCCGCCCGCAGATATCACCATCGGGGAGGACGGCGGGATCTGTGCGGGCAAGCGCATGGGGGCGCTCAACGCGGCGGTGCGGGCCGGCATGATCGAGGCGCACCGATCCATAGACATCCCCATCATCACGGCGGAGTTGACCGACGCGAGTCCGTATTGCTTCGGTCTGGCGGTATATTTCTTCGAGCTGACCTGCGCCCTGACGGGTCTGCTCATGGGCGTGGACCCCTTCAACCAACCCGGCGTGGAAGCGTACAAGAAGGGGATGATGCGCGCCCTGCAACAGGGCGAGTGACGATCTCGCGCCGAACGAAACGATCGGACGATCTGCGCGTTCGGCCTGAAACAGAAATTTAACTTGAAAAAGCCCTCGCTTTGGGAGAAAATGAATACGGCGCTTCGCGTTTTCCGTTGCGTTGAGTTTATAGACGGAAAAAACTTAAATCAAAACTACGCAACGGTCGCGATAGTTTTGATGGAGTCCGGGTTCCAAGGCCGAGAACCGCGAGCAAAGCGAGTCACATCCCAAGTGTTGGCTCCCCGGAACGTACACAGACGTACGTGCGCATAGGATGAGACTCGCGTTGCTCGCAGCCGGAAGACAAAATCGGTATTGGGTTCCGGAATACGCAACGCATAGGATGTGACTCGCTATGCTCGCAACTAATAGCGTGACCGTTGTGTAGTTACATACGAAAACAGAGAGGTAACCATTGACTGAAAGGAAAGGAGACAACCATGAATATGAAGAAGATCGGCGTCCTCGGTACGGGGACGATGGGCGCGGGCATCATCCAGACGCTGGCGCAAAACGGCTTTGAAGTGGTTCTTAGGGCAAGAAGGGAATCTTCCGTCGAAAAGGGAATCGCCACAGTCACAAAAAATTTGGAAAGATTGGTGGCAAAGGAAAAGATCTCCGCCGCGGACAAGGATGAAATACTCGGCAGGATCAAGGGTTCTACGGATATTTCCATCGTGGCCGACGCGGATCTGATCATCGAGGCGGCCACCGAGGACATGGAATCCAAGAAGGCGCTGTTCGCGGAATTGGACGGGCTGTGCAAGGCGAACACCATCATCGCCACGAACACCTCCTCCCTCTCCATCACGGAGATCGCCTCCGCGACCAAACGGCCCGACAAGATCATCGGTATGCATTTCTTCAATCCCGTACCGTTGATGAAGCTCGTGGAGATCATCAAGGGTTTGGCCACGTCGGACGAGACGAAGTCCACCATCGTCGAACTCACGAAGATATTGGGCAAGACGCCCGTCGAGGTGGAAGAAGCGCCCGGCTTCGTGGTGAACAGGATCTTGGTCCCCATGATCAACGAGGCGGTCGGCATTCTGGCGGACGGCATCGCAAAGGCGGAGGAGATCGACGAAGCGATGAAGCTCGGCGCCAACCACCCCATGGGTCCGTTGGCATTGGGCGACCTGATCGGTTTGGATGTGTGCCTCGCCATCATGGAGGTGCTCTACGAGGAATTCGGCGACACGAAGTACCGGCCGCACCCGCTTCTGCGCAAAAAGGTGCGCGGCGGCGAGTTGGGACGGAAGAGCGGGAAAGGTTTCTTTGACTATCGATAAAGACGGTCAAGGGGAATTTTTGACGGACTATGGCGAAAAGAAAGAAGAAAAAGTCCTTCGGGAAGGTTTTTCTGCCCGTTTTCCTGATCCTGCTGATCGTATTCACGATCGGTATGTTTGTCGTCGATAAGTACGGGATTTTCGGACTGTTCGGCGGGGATTTGATGGAGGACATCTCCCCGATCGCGGGGGGAGACAGCGATTTCGCCAAAAAGTACAAGGATTCAAAACGGGTGAATGTCCTGCTTCTCGGCCATAACCAAGAACTCACCGACACGATCATGCTCGGGAGCTTCGACACGGAGTTGAAACGGGTGGATGTGATATCGGTGCCGCGCGACACGTACTATGAGCGATCCGATTATTCCGGAGCCGCGTACCAAAAGATCAATTCCATCTATAAGACGGAAGGGGTCGAGGCGATGGCGACGGCGGTGAGCAACGTGCTGAACGGGGTTCCCATCCACTTCTACGACATCATCGGCGATGAGGGGGTCGCGCATATTGTGGACGCCATGGGCGGGGTGGAGATCGACGTTCCCATGGACATGCAGTATACGGACGAAGGGCAGAATTTATACATTGACTTAAAACAGGGCGTGCAGACCCTGAACGGCGATCAAGCGGTTCAGTTCCTGCGCTTCAGAAAGGATTATCCCACGGGGGACATCGGCCGGGTGGAGGCGCAACAGCGTTTCATCAAAGAAGCCTTCAAACAGAGCATCGGCTTTGGTTTCCCAAAGGTGGCCCAAACCGCCATGGAGGAAGTCGAGACCAATATGAAGCTGAAAATGGCTGTGCGGATCGCGAGCAACGCGGTGGGGATGACGGCGGAAAACATCGAAACCCACATGACGCCCGGCGAGAGTTCCACATTCAACGATGCTTCCTACTATTTGGTCGACGCGGAACGGACAGCCGCGATGATGGAGATGATATACAGCATAACGCCGCAGGAGGAATAACGATTGAGCGTAAAACCAACAAAAATGAGCTTGCAACCGAAAAAAAAGAGAACCAAGAAACGCCTGACGCCGAAAAAGACATTCGCCATATTCTTTGTCGTCACATTATTGGCTTGCATCGTCGTGTTCACGTCGGGCCTCGGCATCTTCGCCACGATACTCGATCAGCGACCGATGGCCAAAGACCCGGACAATATCGAAAGGCCGCGCGAACTGACGGAGGAAAAGATGGATATCCTGTTCCCCGCAGAGGGGATGTTCGCGGCCGAATTCGCAGATTCCAAGCGGGTCAACATCCTGCTGATGGGTACGACGGATGAGGGACTCGCGGACACCATCATGCTCGCCAGCTTCGATCCGGAGACGCAGGCCGCGGACATCATCTCCGTCCCGAGGGACACCTACTATGAGCGTCCGGGGGCTTCCGGGGCGAACCTGAAGATCAACTCGGTCGCCCATCAGGGGCCGGAGGAATTGGCGCGGGCCGTACACAACGTCCTGCTCGGCATCCCGATCAACTATTACGCGGTCTTGGACTACAAGGGCGTCGCGAACATCGTCGATTCCATCGGCGGCGTCCCGATGAACGTGCCGATCCGGATGCGTTATTCAAGCCCTCCGCAGAATCTCTATATCGACCTGCAACCGGGCGAACAGATATTGGACGGAGACAAGGCGGTACAGTATCTGCGTTTCCGAAGCGGTTACCGCAACGGCGATATCGGACGCGTCGAGGCGCAACAGGCCTTCGTGAAGAACGCCGTCAAGCAGGCCATGGGCCTCCAGTTGCCCAAGGTGGCGAAGACCGTGATCGAAAACGTGAACTCCGACATCACAAACCGGGCCATCCTCTATCTCGCGGGCCAAGCCGTGGACTTGGACGCCTCCAAGGTGCGCTCTTTCCTCCTGCCCGGAACGGCGCAAAGCATCAAGGGCGGATCATTTTGGGTCCGCAAAGATGATACGGAGATAGCGACGATGCTCCGCGAGGTCTACGTCATTCCCGATCCCGTCACCACGGAAGGCGCCATCACCGGCGGCGCCGTCAGCGAGAGCGAAGGCAAGGATACGAGCGAATAGTCCGTTGCGTTTTGAGACGAACTTTATGAGACGGCCGGTTGAATTTCATTCTCAACCGGCCGTCTGTTTGTGGTTTCTCAGGATCAATCAATAAGGCGTCTCAACAAACACCCGCTTCACTGTTATTTTTCCTTGTTCCATTCCCAGATCAATACGACGATGAACAGCAGAGCGACGCAGAACAGGAAGATGGACTCGAGGTAGAGCTTCCGCGAAAAGATGATGGCCGCGATGCCCATGACGCCGCTGATGCCGTAGAGCATCAGCACCGTGCGCCGTTGCCCCATGCCGATGTACGCCAATTGGTGATGCAGATGGCCTTTGTCCGCGCTGAATATGGGACGTCCCTTGGACAGCCTCCGCAGGACGGCGAAGAGCACGTCGAAGATGGGTACGCCGAGCACGAGTACGGGGACCAAGGTCGCCACGGCGGTGGCGCCTTTGGCCGGGCTGATCAAGGATACGGTGGCCAACATGAAGCCGAGGAACATGGCGCCGCTGTCGCCCATGAAGATCTTCGCGGGATAGAAATTGAAGGGAAGGAAGCCCGCGGCGGCGCCGGCGAGGGCCACCATGCACAGGGTGACCGCATAGTGTCCGTGGATGTAGGCGGCATACGCGATGGACAGGGAAGCGATGGCCGCAACGCCGCCGGCGAGGCCGTCCAAGCCGTCTATGAGATTGATCGTGTTCGTGATGATTACGATCCAGACGACCGTCACGATGAAACTGACGATGAGATCGCCCGGCGTTTCGCCGGTGAAGTCCAAGCCCAAGAGGCTGATCGTCGGAATGCGGACACCGAGGAAAAACACCACCGCCGCGCAGACGATCTGGCAGATGAACTTGGTGAGGGCCTTCAGGTTTTTCAGATCATCGACGACTCCGACGATGTAGATGAGGACGCCGCCCATGACGACGGCGAATATCTTCTCCGTCGGTTCACCGCCCTGTTCGCCCAAGGGGATCAGGGTATGGAACACCATCCGAATCAGGATGAAAAGAACGGTCGCGGAGAGAAATATGGCCATGCCTCCGAATCGGGGCACGGGTTCATTGTGCATCCTGCGGTCGTCCTTCGGGACGTCGATGGCGCCGATCCGCGCCGACACCCGGATGGCGACGGGCGTGAGCAACGCCGTCAACGCGAATGACGCGACGAAACACAGGATGACGATCAATTTGATGATGGATCCGTCTGTCATATGGCCTCCGTCATATCCGATCGCCGCGCTCGAGCGCCACGATCTTCAACCCCGCCTCTTCCAGAATTTCCACCGCGAACATGTCGGGATACCCCTCCGCGACGACGATCTTCCGTATGCCCGCGTTTATGATCATCTTGGCGCAGATGACGCACGGCTGATGCGTGATGTACATGGTCGCGCCTTCGATGCTCTGCCCCGATGTGGCCGCCTGAATGATGGCGTTCTGCTCGGCGTGGAGCGCCCTGCACAGCTCGTGTCGTTCCCCGGACGGAATATTCATCTGCTCGCGGAGACAGCCCCCTTTTTCATCGCAGTGGGCGATGCCCTTGGGCGCGCCGTTGTAGCCGGTGGCGACGATCTGCTTGTCTTGGACGATGACCGCCCCCACATTGCGGCGCAGACAGGTGGATCGCTCCGCCGTCAGCTTCGCGATACGGATAAAATATTCATCCCAACTCGGTCGTTCCATGATCGTTTCTCCTTGCGAATGCCCTCGCCGTCGCCCTGACGCCGAAGCGCTCCTCCGTCTGTGCGGCCGCCTCCGACGCTTCCGCCGCGTTCTCCGCCTCCGAACCCCCGGAAGCGGCCGGGGGCGACGCGTCGGCGAGGATTCGGTCCTTTCCGATGCCGTACTTCCCCGCTTCCGCCAACAAGCGCTCCAATATCGCGAAACGGGACGCCGCGTCGGCGGGGATTCCCGTTTCGTCCCGTGTGCGGACGACGACGGCAAGGCCGTATTTCGCCGCGATGGGGAAATACGCGTCCATGCTCGCCCGGCGCCCGTCGACGGCGCCGAGGATGACCTTGCCTCGGCAATACTTGGCCGCCCGCTCCGCGTGCGCCGGCGTCCCGCATTCGATCATGAGGGGGATCTTCCCCTTGGCCGAGATCCTGCGGACGAGGCGCAACAAGGCCTCCTCCTCATCGACGCCCGGCAGATCCGCGCGGACGAGCACGATATCCGCGCCGGCCCGCGCCTGTTCGAGCGCTTCCTTCACGGTATAGGCGTCATTGCCCGCGCGCAACGCCTCCGCGAATTCCCCGTTGCGCGCGGGGTCGAGACGATCCCCAATGATCCGCGCCCGGCCGTCCATCACGACGGACCCGGTGACGGCGCACGCGGACGGGGCGGAATCCACAACCTTCTTCGCCCGCCAATCGCCGCGCAACGCGGGGAAGCGCTCGCGCTGCTCCGCGTCGTCCGCCTTGGCCAAGCGGGCGGAGAGCATTTCGATATAGGAGGGATCCGTACCGCAACAACCGCCGATCGCGGCCGCTCCGGACTCGAGGATCTCCGTCATACAATCGGTGAACGCGCCCGCGTCCACGTCATAACGCGTCACGCCGTCCCGTATCTGCGGCAACCCCGCGTTGGGTTGCGCCAACACGGGTATCTTCGAGACGGCGGCCATCTCGCGAATCAGCGGCAACATCCCCTCGGGACCCAAGGAGCAATTGACGCCGACGGCGTCGACGCCCATATCTTGGAACATGCGCACCGCCGTCACGGGATCGGTTCCCATGAGCGTCCGGCCGTTGCCCTCGAAGGTGAGGGAACAAAACACGGGCAGATCGGCGTGCTCCTTGGCAGCCAAGACGCCCGCCTTCAATTCGACAATGTCCGAAAACGTCTCGAACAGGATGAGGTCCGCGCCGGACTCCGCGCCCGCGACCACCTGTTCCCGATACAGTTCGTAGGCGGCGTCGAAATCGAAACCGTCCCCCATATCCATCAATTTCCCCGAAGGCCCGATGTCCAAGGCCGCGAACGCGCCGCCGCCGAAATCATCGATGACGGCCTTGCAGTTCCGCATCGCCGCCGCGATCACCTCGCGCACCGTATGGCCGGATCCGGCCAATTTCAAACCGTTCGCCTCGAAGGTGTTCGCGGAGAGAATGTCGCTGCCCGCCTTCAGATAGTCCCGGTGGACGGCTTGCACGACATCCGGCCGTTCGATGTTGTATAGCGGCAATTCGCCGCCGGACAAGCCCGCGGACTGAAACGCGGTGCCCATGGCCCCGTCAAACAATACGATCCTGTTTCCGAGCAATTCCGTTATTCGCATACGCGATCCCCCTTTTTGTCGTCACCCCGCGCCAATTCCCTTTTCGCCTCATCGAAGATGGGGTCCACCGTTCGGAACTTGTCGATCTGCTCCTCCAGTTCCCACTCCGTCAAGGGTTTGGCAAACAGGTATCCCTGATAGTAATCCGCGCCGTTCTGCATGAGTTTTTTCATCTGTTCCTTCGTCTCCACACCCTCGGCGATCAGCTTCATCTCCGCGGCGTGCGCCAACTCCGCCAACAGGTAGGACAGATATTGTTGGTATTCGTCCACGACGATGTCGTCGATGAACTGCTTTTCCGTCTTGAGGATGCCCACCGGCAGGCTTTTCAGATTGTTGAAGTTGGAATATCCCGTACCGAAATCGTCCAACGCCATCTTTATCTCCAACGCCTGCAGCTTCTCTATGGTGGTCCGCGAGTAGTCCCCCTTATCCACCTCCTCGCTCTCGGTCACCTCGAGCGCCAGACTGCGCCCCGGAAACCCGTATCGTTGGAGCGCCATGAGCACCTTCGAAACCAATGTCTCATCCGACATCTGCGCGGGAGAGAGGTTGACGTCGAGAAAAAAATCCTCCGTTTCGTGGAGCTTCAGCCGCGCGCATACGGCGATCGCCCGATTCAGAACCCAATAACCGATGGTGTTGATCAGGCCGATCTGTTCCGCCATGCGAATGAACACCAAGGGCGGGATGCGGCCGAACTCGGGGCTTTTCCAACGGCACAGCGCTTCCACGCCCAACCACATGCCCCGCTTGGGATCCACGATGGGTTGAAAATGCACCTCGAAGCCCTTCATGTCGTCGGTCACGCAGTTTTTCAGGCTGATCTCCAGTTGCAGATCCCGTTTCAGGATCATGTCCATCTCCCGGTTGTACACGGAGACCATGCCGGTCTCCTTCGATATCCGCAACGTCCGCTCGATGATGGACAGGATCGCCTCGGGACTCTCGAAGCCCGTGCGCCCGTCGATGACGCATACGGAGATCTTGCAGGTGATGAAGGTATCCTCGTTCTCCGGGCGGATCTCCCACGGCTCTTGAAACCGCTCACAGATCCGATCCGCGAGGCCGCCGGCGCTCATCATGTCCGCGTGGTCAAAGAGCAGACAGAATTCATCGCCGTCCACTCGGTATATCTCAAAATCCCGCAGGTTGAAGCTCCGGATCCACTCGATCACGGACTTCATCAACGCGTCGCCCGCATTGCGCCCATAGGCGTCATTGATGTAACGGAGGGAAATGTAGTCGAACGCGATGATGCAATAATTGCCGCCCGGCCGATCCGCCAGATCCTTTTCCAACTTCGTGCGGTTGGGCAGATTCATGTATTTGTCGTAGTAGGCGAGCCGTGAAAGCTCTTCCCGCAACAATTTCTCGTTGCTCACGTCGGTGATGGTGATGATATGCGCCTGTCTGCCGTCGACCCATTCGATGGCCTGCCCGGTCCACCGTCCCCAGATGCCGAGGGTCGGATCGTACGCTTCCGTCGTCTGCGGAGCAGGATCCAACACGCCGTTTCCGTCCAGATCCATGTCTCGGGGACAGAAGGGGCAGGGTCCTTCGTCGGATCCCATGACAAATTCCCAACATCTGTGACCCTCCATGCGTTCCCGCGCCACGCCCAAGGTACCCGCGTAGAAATTGTTGACCATCAGAATTTCATCGGTCTTGTAATCCACCACGTAGATGTAGACCGCAGCGGAATCGACAAATTTTCTCAACGCTTCCGCGGATTCAAGATGTTTTTCCAATATCGCTCCTTGTTCCAACGGGCGCTCCCTTTGAACGATCCATCTCCGCCTCGCTGAAATACACCCGCTCCAAATAGAGTCCGCCCGCGGGCGCCGTATGCCCGGCCCGGCTTCTGTCGCCGGAGTCCAAAATGTCCTTCATGTCCTCCGGCTTCCGACGCCCCAAACCGACCTCCACGAGGACGCCCACGATGATCCGCACCATATTGTACAGGAATCCGTCGCCCGTGATCCGGAAGGTCCATTCCGTCCTGCCCGGATCCGCGCCGCCCGCCGCTATAGGCGCGCGGCCTTCCCGGCCCGTCGTCTCGGAGACAGATAGGCCGCAGACTGTGCGCACCGTCGTGCGGAGCCTCTGCCCGCCCGACGATCGAAACGCGTTGAAGTCGTGTGTGCCGATAAGATAGGTCGCCGCTTCTTCCATATTACCCGTATTCAGCCGTTTGTTCAACCGATAACAGTAATTTCTCATAAAAATATCGGGAATGTCCGTGAAGGAGACGCGGTACAGATACGTCTTCCCGACGGCGTTGTAGCGCGCGTGGAACCCTTCGGGTTTTTCTTCGGCCTTGCCGACGCGGATATCCGACAGCAGCCGGTTGACCGCCACGGGTATGCGCTCCGCGGGTATGCCGAAATTGCCCGTGAAGCTCGCCGCCTGCCCGTAGGCGTGGACGCCCGCGTCCGTCCGCGACGAGCCTTGGACGCGGATGGGTTCGCCGCATATAAAGGAGAGCGCCTGTTCCAATTCCTCCTGCACCGTACGAACCCCCGGTTGGATCTGCCAACCGTGAAATCCGCTCCCGTCATATGCCGTTTCGATCAGCACCGTCCGCATATCATTTCCATCTGTATATCTCATCGCTCCCCGGCGCTTCGATGGGCGTTTTCCTTTCGCCGTCCGCGCCGGAGACCAAAAAAATACCCTCCGATCGTTCCCGGACAAGGCCGATCTCCGTCACCTCGACGCCCGCCGCGCGAACGGCTCGCGCGATCTCGTCGCTCTGCGCGGGACGGGCGATGATCAACATGGAACCGCTCGATATGAGGCGGAGCGGATCCAATCCGAGGCGCGCGCATACCTTGCGCGTCACCTCGTCCACGGGAAGGCGGGAAGCCCAAAGCTCCGCGCCCATCCCGCTGAGTCTGCACAGTTCCCATACCGCGCCCAATACGCCGCCCTCGGTGATGTCGTGCATGCCCGTCGTCCCGATGCCGCCCGCGATGACGCCCTCCTTGACGACGCTGATATCGTCCAACATGGATCGGGCGCGCCGCAATTCATCGTCTGTCAGCACGTCCGCGAGTTCCCGCCCGCGATCGGACGCGATGATGCCCGTGCCTTCCATCGCCAACCGCTTCGTCACGAGGATGCGATCCCCGGGTCTCATGGGATCGCCCGGCAGGCCGTTGCCCGCAACCCGTCTTCCGACCGCCGTCGAAGCGACGATGGGCTTCGTCACGGCGTCCGTGATCTCCGTATGCCCCCCGATGATCTCGACGCCCAAGCCCTCCGCGGTCTCCGACGCCTGATCCATGAGCCGTTCGATATCCGTCTCCGAGGTCTCCGGAGGGAGCAGGACGGTGAGCAGGACGCCCAATGGCTCGACGCCGTTCGACGCGATGTCGTTGCAGGATACATGGACGGCCAAACTCCCGATTCGCTCGTCGGCGGCGGTGATGGGATCGGAGGACAGGACGCATTCGTACGAGCCGAAATCAATGACGGCGCAGTCCTCCCCGATGCCGGGACCCGTGATCACCTCGGGTCTGTGCCGACCGATCTTGTCGATGACGATCTTCTTCAACAACTCATTGTCGAGCTTCCCGATTCTCATCCCCAATTTGCCTCCGGGCCGTCTTACGGCACAAACGAGCCATGAAACTTGCCTCCGGGCCGCAATGCCGCGACACGCGAATACACTTAAAAATACACTGTTTCAGTATATCATAAATAGGAAGCGTTGGCGCAACCATTGTTACTGTTCACCGAGGGCCGGCGGGCCTATGGCCCGGGCGCGCCTCTCAGTCGCAAACCGGCCCTACGCCCGCCGCCCCTCGGTGAACAAGTAACTATCCATTTATGATGCCGTCATGCGCGTTTTCTTGCGCGGCGCAACCGCCGCGTGTTACAATTTTTATGAGGCGTCTCTCCGTTCGGCGTATCAATGCGGACGGAAACAGGAAGATATGAATCGACAGGTGGATAATCTCGAATGGACGATCGACTGAACCGCATGAAAACCCTGATCCCCGTCCTGAATGAGGCGGCGAAAGCCTATTATGACGAAGATCGGGAGATCATTCCCAATATCGAATACGACAAGCTCTACGATGAACTGTCCGGCCTCGAAGCCGCGACCGGCGCCGTGTTGGCCGGCAGCCCTACGCGGCGCGTGGGGTACAGCGTCAGCTCGGAGTTGCGGAAGGAAACCCATCCCGCGCCGTTGTTGTCCTTGGACAAGACCAAGAGCGCGGAGGAGTTGGCGGCGTGGCTCGGAGACAAGACCGGTTTGCTGTCATGGAAATTGGACGGGCTGACCATCGCGCTGACCTATCGGGACGGCAAGCTGTTCAAGGCGGTGACGCGGGGGGACGGCGCAATCGGCGAAGTGGTCACGCACAACGCGGAGACATTTAAGAACATCCCCCTGCGGATCGGGTTCGCCGGAGAGTTGCTCCTGCGCGGCGAAGCGGTCATCCGCTATTCGGACTTCGAACGCATCAACGCGGAGATCGCGGACGACGACGCCAAGTACAAAAATCCGCGCAATCTCAGCAGCGGCAGCGTCCGACAGCTCAACAGCGCGGTTACGGCGGCGCGGCATGTCCGATTCTACGCGTTCGGCCTGACGCGGGCCGAAGGGGCCGATCTCCCCAATTCCGCGGACGCCCGGATGCGGTTCCTCGCTTCCCTCGGCTTCGAGACGGTGGAATACCGGCTCGTCACGGCGGCGACCGTCGCGGAGGAGGTTCGCCGATTCGCGGAGCGGGCGGGCGACGGCGATCTGCCCTCCGACGGATTGGTGCTCACCTTCGACGACATCGCCTACGGCGCCGGACTCGGGCAGACCGCAAAATTTCCGCGTGACGCCATCGCGTTCAAATGGGCGGACGAATTGGCGGATACGACGCTCCGGGAGATCGAATGGAGCGCATCCAGGACCGGGCTCATCAATCCCGTCGCCGTGTTTGACCCCGTGGAGATAGAGGGATCGACGATCCGCAGGGCGAGCGTCCACAACGTCAGCATCATGGAGGAATTGGCCTTGGGCGTCGGCGACCGGATCCGCGTCTACAAGGCCAACATGATCATCCCGCAGATCGCGGAAAACCTGACGCGCAGCGGCAATATCGCCGTACCCGCCGCATGTCCCGTCTGCGGTCGGGATACGGAGACCAAGGACAATGGCGGCGTACGTTTTCTGTATTGCACGAACGCGGACTGTCCGGCGCGGCAGATCAAATCCTTCACGCACTTCGTCGGCAGAAACGCGCTCAACATCGAGGGCGTCTCCGAATCGACCCTGGAGAAATTCATCGCAAAGGGCTTCATCACCGAGTTCGCCGATCTGTTCCGCCTCGATCGGCACAGGGACGAGATCGTCGACATGGACGGCTTCGGCGAGCGTTCCTACGACAACCTCATCGCGGCAGCGAACGCGGCGCGGCACACGACGCGGGCGCGCCTGCTCTACGGTCTGGGCATCCCCGGTATCGGGACGGCCAACGCCAAGGCCATCTGCGCGGCCTGCGATTATGACTGGGCGCGCATCGAAACCGTCACGGCGGAGGAACTCATCACAGCGGACGGCATAGGGGATGTCCTGGCGGACAATTTCGTACACTGGTTCGCGGATCCCGAGAACCGGGCGCGGGTCGCGCGCATCCTCGAGCAGGTTCGGTTCGACGGCGCGGAAGGGCGATCGTCCGGCGACAATCTCTCCGGGCTGACCTTCGTCATCACGGGCAGTCTGTCGGCCTATCCCAACCGCGAAGCGCTGAAGGCGTATATAGAGGACAGGGGCGGGAAGGTGACGGGCGCCGTCAGCGAAAAGACCGACTACCTCATCAACAACGACAAGGCCTCCGCGTCGTCGAAGAACAAGAAGGCGAAACAGTTGGGCGTAACGATCCTCTCGGAAGACGAGTTTCGGGATATCGCGGAAACGCGCCGCCCTATTCCTCGCTCTTCTCCTTGAGAAGATCCCTGATCTCGACGAGGACGTCGGTTTCCGTGAGCGGGGGCGGGGCGGAGTCCTTGGGTTTTCGGATGCTGTTGATGATCTTGATCACGAGGAATATGGACAGGGCGATGACGAAGAAGTTGACCACGGTCTGGATGAAGTTGCCGTAGTTGATATAGGAATCGTCGCCGAACGGTATCTTCATCTGCGTGAAGTCTTGGCCCGCCGTGAGGAAACCCACCAAGGGCATGATGAGATCGTTCACGAACGAGTTGACGATGGCGCCGAAGGCCGAACCGATCACGATACCCACGGCCATGTCCATGACATTGCCCCGCAGAGCGAATTGCTTGAATTCCCCGATGATGCCTTTTCGCTGTTCCGCGATATCTTTTTTGTCTTTTTTCATATATCCGTTCCTTTTCCCGGCCGGACGCCGGGGTGGACCCTTCGGCGGGAACATCGCGCGGCCGGCCTTTCTGATTGTTTTCGCGTGTTATGATGGCAAGGTTTGTTTTGCTATGTTATAATATTGTCTTGATGACAAGTAAAATTATCTCGGTTTCGGCCGGGCGTTGCTTGTCGGCGGAAATTATGGACTTGCCACTGTCATCATCATACAATATTTCGTCCCGGTGTTCAATGGCAAGATTGTTGCGAAAGGTAAGGTGTGTCCTTGACAGACAAAGATTTCGCGATTGGAAACGATGCGAGTGCGGGAGAGATCGCCCGTCTGAACGCGGAGTTGAAGAAACTCAATCGACAGGTCAAGCAATATGAAGACCTGATCGAGCGTAACAAGTCGATTTATGCGGCAAAGCAGAAGCTGTCCGAGGTCAAGTCCGCCGAACAGATGCGACTGCGGCAGTACATGAATCTCCTGTTGGCCAACAGCCCCGACATCATACTCATGTTCGACACACACGGCAGATTCACCTACAGCACCGACGCGTTCCTGAAGAAACTGCATTTGGATAATTTCGCGTTGATCAACGGTCGCAATTACAAGGAAGTGTTTACGCTTTTTGCCGACCGGCAGTGGATCGACGATTTGGCGGAACAGTTCGCGAACGCCATGACGGAAAAGGCTTCCATCACCTTGGAGCGATCCGCCGATGTCGGCAACATGGGCGATCTGCGGTATTACAAGATCACGTTCACGCCCATGGTCGGAAAATCCGGAAAAACCGAGGGCGCCTTGGCGATCTTCCACGATGTCACCGAGGAACGCAACGCCCAAGAGGCCGCAATCCAAGCCAGTTCCGCCAAATCCGATTTTCTCGCGAATATGTCCCATGAGATGCGGACGCCCATGAACGCCATCATCGGCATGACCAATATCGGGCGTACGGCGGTCGACATCGAGAAAAAGGATTATTGCCTCGGGAAGATCGCGGACGCCTCCACCCATCTGTTGGGCGTGATCAACGATGTGCTCGACATGTCCAAGATCGAGGCGAACAAGCTCGAACTCTCCATAACGGACTTTGACTTCGAGAAGATGTTGCTGAAGATCACGAACGTATTGGCCTTCAGCATCGACGCGAAGAAATTGACGTTCACCGTCAAGATCGATCCCGCGATCCCCGCCTTCATCCAATCGGACGAACAACGGCTCGCACAGGTCATCACCAATCTCATGTCAAACGCCATCAAGTTCACGCCGGAGGGCGGCAGCATCAAGTTGATCGCGAACCGCGTCGGCAGGGACAAGGAGAACGACATCAGTTACATTCAGGTATCCGTCAGCGATACGGGCATCGGCATCAGCCCGGAACAGCTCGGACGCCTGTTCACCTCCTTTGAACAGGCGGACAACAGTATCTCCCGCAAGTACGGAGGAACGGGGTTGGGGCTTGTGATCTCAAAGAAGATCATCGAGTTGCTGAACGGTACGATGAAGGTGGAATCCGCCGTCGACGAAGGATCGATGTTCACCTTCATGATCCCCGCAAAACGAGGGGTCGGCAAAGGCAAATTCACCTTGCCCAAGGGCATCGGTTGGAACAACATCCGGGTGTTGGCCGTAGACGATTCGGAGGAAACCCGCGATTATTTCCGGAGCACCTCCGATGTCCTCGGCTTCCGGTGCGACATCGCGCGGGATGGGATGGAAGCCCTTGAGATGATCGAGAAGGCCGACAGCAGTTACGACGTCATCTTCGTCGACTGGAAGATGCCCGTCATGAACGGCATCGAGCTGACAAGGAAGATACGGGAGCGTTATCTTGAAAACGCGGTGGTCATCATGATATCGGCCACAGAGTGGCACGTGATCGAGTCGGAAGCGAAAGCGGCCGGCGTGAACGGATTCATTCCCAAGCCGCTGTTTACCTCCACCCTGACCGACACCATCAATGAGTGCCTTTCCATCGAGGAACACATGGAACAGGCGGGCGTGTCGAAACTGAGCAATGAGACGCGGTTTGACGGGGTTCGGATCCTCTTGGCCGAGGACATCGAGATCAACAGGGAGATCGTCATCGGGCTTTTCGAGAACACGGGCGCCATCATCCGCTCCGCCGAGAACGGCGTGGTCGCGTTGCGGATGTTCAAGGAAAACCCCGACGATTACGATGTGATCTTCATGGACATTCACATGCCGGAAATGGACGGTTACGAGACCACGCGGCAGATTCGCGCCTTGGATTTCCCCATAGCGAAAACCATCCCCATCATCGCGATGACCGCAAACGTGTTCAGCAAGGATATCGAGCGGTGTTTGGCGGTCGGCATGAACGATCATGTCGGAAAGCCGTTGAACGCGTCCGAAGTGATGGAAAAACTCGAGTTGCAATTGAAAAGCAATCCGGCGCGTCCGTGACACGCCGGCGAGCGACCGACGGGGCGCGCCCGTCGATCGACCCGAATCATTCGATGTCGTCTATCGAGAAAGGACTGTCGGGATCATCGTCCGGTAGATCGTCGACGTCATAGGGTTGATCGGGTTCGTCGCCGCGCGCCGTGTCTTCCCTGTTCGCAAAATCGGAATTGAACACGCGGGTCATGCGATCGGTCGTCTCCCGTTCGCTGTCGATATAGCCTTGGGCATAGGCTTTCTCCTTGATGCGATCCGCCTCGTCCCGCTTCATCTTTTCGCGTTGCGCGAGTTCCTTTTTCTTTGCCGCAGCCCGCGCCCGTCGCTCGGCTTCCTCACGCCGCCTTCGCCGAAGTACGAGGAGGATGACGACGAGCACCGCGATGGCGACGATGATGACGATGAATACGATCAGAAGGATGGGCGCCAAGTCGTTGCTCGTCTCCGGCTTCTTGACGACGAACGCGATACTGTCGGACAGATTTCCGACGGCGGTCGCCGTGATCGTGGCCTCCCCTTCCGCGACCGCGGTGAGCAAGCCTTCCTTGTCCAAGGTGACGACACCCTCGCCGTCCACCGCCCATTGCACCTCACCCGCCACCGCGTTCTCGGGCAATATCTTCGCCGTCAGATGCAGTCTGTCGTCGACCGTGAGTTCGTGCCGCGCGGACAACATGTCGGAGGAACTGTATTCCCGAACCGCGATCTCGATGGATTCCGCGGCTATCTCGACGACCGAGATGAGCTTGGATGATCGGGCGTCGCCGAGGGATGCCGTTATTTCAACGCTGCCCGGCGAGGACGCGTGTACGCGGCCGCCGGCATCGACGGTTGCGACCGCGTCGTTGCTGCTTCTCCATTCGATGACGGCGCCGGCTTCCGCGTTGATCAGCGTGCAGGACAGGGTCACATTATCGCCCACCTTCATGGTGTCGGGCGCGTCCGCGATCGTCAGTTCGATCGGGGGTAAGGGCGCGGGCGGATCCTCGGGCGCCTCGGGATCCTCCTCGGGCGGCGGCGTTTCGGGAAGGATGGCAGGATATGTCCGCGCGCCGAAATCCGCCGGTCCGTTCGCCCACGCGCTCCCGGAGATCGACACGCACACGGACAGCAACACGATGAGCGTACGCGTCCGTCGTTTCCAATCAATTTTTTTGGTTTTCATCGTACCCTTGTCCCTCCAACCGGCGGTCGAGCAATTTCGATTTAATCTCGACTTAAGTATCGAACCGTCCTGCCGTCCGTTCTCGCGCAATATCGGGCGGTAAAATGCCGAAAGCGGCTCGCACGGCCTCGCGATCGTCAAATCGGATCTTCTCGTCTCCGATGATCTGGTAATCCTCGTGGCCCTTTCCCGCGACGACGATCACATCGCCGCTGTTCGCCGAGGCCACGGCCTTTCCGATGGCCTTTGCCCGATCCGGTTCCACCTCATAATCGCCGCCCGACGCTCGGATCCCGACCTCGATGTCGTCGATGATCGCGCGCGGGTTCTCCGTCCTCGGGTTGTCCGATGTAAGGATGGTGTGATCGGCCAATCTGCCGGATATTTCGCCCATGGGCGCGCGCTTGCTCGGATCGCGATCTCCGCCACAACCGAATACGGAGACGACGCGGTTGTAACGCGGATTGTCTCGGACCGCCGTCAGCAGATTTTCCAACGCGTCGGCCGTATGGGCGTAATCCACGATGGCCGCAATGCCCGTTTCGGAACGGATCACCTCGAAGCGGCCGGGGATGTCGATCCGCTCTCGCAAAGCTGCCGCCGCAAGCGGCATCGAGACGCCGAGCAGAATGGCGGCGCCCGTCGCGGCAAGGGCGTTGTATATCGCGAATTTGCCGGGCGTGCCGAGGCGGATGGTCTCCGTCTCCGCGCCGTTTTCGCCTCGTCCGTCGTACACCATGTCGAACGAAACGCCGTCTTCGGAATACGCGATGCGCTCCGCGAACAACGCGCATCCGTCCCCGGTATCGATGCCGAATCCGAGGATGTCGCCTCGCATCCGCTCCCGGATGACGCGGGAGAACGGATCGTCCATGTTGATCACGGCGCGTTCGGACAGGGAAAAGAGCTTCAGCTTCGAAGCCCGGTAGTCCTCCTGCGTTCCGTGATCGTCCAAATGGTCCGAGGCGAGATTCGTAAAGACGCCGACATCGAAGGTCAACGCGTTGACCCGTCCGGTCTTGAGTCCCATGGAGGTGGTCTCCATGATCAGATCGTCCGCGCCCGCGTCCGCCACGCGGGA
>JAISGB010000235.1 GCA_031263335.1 Eubacteriales Family XIII. Incertae Sedis bacterium | reverse complement strand
ATACTTTGCTTCATCCTTTCCAATTCCGCCTGCGCGGCCTTTTCCTTTTCCATCGCCGCATTGATTGTCGCAGCCATGTTAAAGGGCGTATCGACATCTTTCGGGGATACCTCCGAGCCTGCCGAAGGCGTCGATTCCGTTCCGTCCGGGTAATCCACGACCACCTTTAATCGTGAATCGAGATAAACATAGGTCGTGACGGAACCGTCTTCCTTGAAGAGGGCGTCCTTAAAATATTCCGATTCGGGAAACGCCTCAAAGCCCTGCGCCAACAAATCTTCCCTTGTGACATCTTCGGGCAAGGGACTGCGCGTCGTCCGCGCGACGACCTCGCCGTCGCTCTTGACCGTTTCCGTCCCGTACGCGATCTCCTCGTCCGTATAGTCCGGATCCGGCTCGAACGACATCGTGATTCCCATGTCTCCCATAACGGATTGCATCACATCCGAAAACAGTTCCAAATCTTCCGGCGCCATCGAAAGCAAATTCTCGATATTCGCCAGATCCTCGCGGACCATATCATCGATCGCCTCCCCGTTCGGCTCGAAAGAGATCGCTTCCGGGTTTTCGGAAAACTCCACGCCGACCTTTGCGGGACGGTTCTCCGTGACAAAAGACGCGCGTCCCACCCAAGCCTTCATGCCTTCGGCGTAGGTCGCGGGCACACGCCGTTTCTCCCCGTTCGCGCCCGTGACGACGAAGCCTACATGATCGCCGATCGCCTCGGGATTTGAAAATTCGACGACGAATGTGAATACGGGAGACGACGAGGGATCGAACGGGTAATAAGGTATCACGTCGGAAGGATTCAGGAAATCTATCTCGGTGGCGTTCTCCGTATAGGTATGCGTCAGATTGTACATCGTCACCTTGGAAATATCCGGATAGTTCTTGTTGTATTCGATGATCCCTTCCTCGGCTTGGATCCGGTCGCCTCGGTCGTTTGTCACCATGGCGCGTATTTGATGTGTGGAAAAATTGTAAGGCTTGTACAGATCTGCCGTCACGCTCCATCTGCCCGCGAGATTTGCCGTCGTCTGCGCGATCTTGACGTCGTTGTCATACACCGTGACGGACGCCGACGCCTCGGCGACGCCCGAGATGTTCACCGTTTGCCTCGCTGTTTTTTTCGGATAGTTGAGCTGCATCGGCGTCATCGTGACATCCGCTTCTCCCAACGGTTGGAGTATATCGGCGCCGTCGGTCGAAAATTCAAGGAAGGCGTAGGCGGTCTGCTCTCCCGCCTCCGTCGGTGTCGCGCAGAAACGCAGGACGCCGCCGCGCGCATCCGTTTTTACGGTCAAAATCCCGGCCTCATACGTATAGTCCGCCGCCTTCCCGTCAAATGTGACCGCGTTTTCGTAGAACGCAAGCCCCTTTGACAATTCTATGGACAGGGTCTCGTCCGACGCGGTATATTTGTCGTCGAGTTCATATTCGAGACGGTAGGTCACAAAGCCGGCGCCTACCGCGCTCTTGTTGCTCGTAAAGAGCGCTGTTTTGGTGTAGAACAGTTTTTCCGCGTCCAATTTGGGAATATCGACTTTGTCGAGTTCGACGATCTCGCCGTTTTGTATCGCGACGGTCTTTTGCGTGAAATCCGTCCCTTCTTCAAGGTTCAGTTTCGTCAATTTGTCGATGTGCGATACCTTGGTGAGATACTTCGTGTCCTCCAAAAATACGACGGTATAGTTCCCTTCGGCGAGCGGCTTGCTTCGCACCATGTCGGTGAAGGGTTCATTTTGCACGTAAGCGCCGGATGCGTCAAAGACCATCGCGATATTGTCGCCCGGCGCGGAAGCCGTAAACGCGCCCCTTTCGACGAATTCTATCTCCGCTTCCGCGTTCAAATTTTCATCCAAGGTCACCCGCAGAGGTTCGGCGACCGTTCGGTCAAGCCGATCCGAGGCGACGATCTCGATTACGTCCCCTTCATCCGTATCCTCATCGAACAGGATCAAATAGGGGTATTGCGCCCGAACCGTCGGCATTTCCGCGCCCCGCGTCACGTTTCTCAACGTGAAGTCTATGTTCGCAAAGGAATCGAGGGCGGTCGTTTCGCCTTCACCGCCGACGTCCGCTTTCCGTTCGATCGGCGACAGCAAAATGGCCTTCGTATCGTCGGGGATGAGCCTTGCGGTCCTCAACTCGACGGAATCGGGGGATGTGGGCGTAAGGGCGTTCGGGATGACGACATCAAAATATCCCGGTTTCGATACGGTGACGGAAGCGTTCACTTTTTTTAAGGTCGCGGCGTATGTACCCGCCTCATCCGAGACCAATGATTGCGAATCGGAAAAGTGATCGTTGAATTGTTGCGCGATCGTGATCTCCGCGCCCGGCATGGCGACGCCTCTTGCGTCCGTCACGCGTCCGCCGATGTCCGCGGGAGGGATTTTTTCAAGCGCGAAGGAAGCGATATGTTCGAATCCTCGAAGAAAAACGGGTTGGCGTCCGGGTTCCCTATACTCTCGGGACAGCTCATCCCGCAGAACAAGTTTCGCCTCAAAATCGACGCCCGCCGCCTGATCGGCGGGAAAGCGTATGTAATTTCCGGAAGCGATGTGATTGCCGCTCATCATCTCATACCAATTGATGTCATATCCGGTATAAATCGGTGAGCCGTTTTCGTCCAAGACCTCCGCGCGCAACGTGATCTGCGGCGTCGCAACGGATACGATGAGCACGTTCACATCATACCAAGCCGCTCCCGCATACGCGGAATCGTCAAAAGATATATCGCCGTTCAGTTGCCCTTGCATCGATAACGCATCGGCATAGACCGCCCCTCTGCCCTCAAAGGTCTGCGTCTGCATTTTCGTTTGCATATCCGGCCGGAAAACAGATTCCAATCCCAGTTCCCCAAAGGAGATCGATTCGCTGTATCCGCCTCCGAGAAATGCGCCGAATTCGCCGGGCGTGGATTCCCAACCCTGCGCGGTCGAACACCATATGGGCGTCCACGCATATCCGTCATTCACGCCGTCGCCGTCGTCGTCATACCCGTAATTCAGGTCGTTGAACACCGTCGGCAGATTGACGTCTCCGCTTCTGCCCGGCGCGGCGTTGCTTCCGTCGTATTGATTCCACAGGATCCGATCGTTTTCCACGCGGAGGGAGCTGTTCCCGTCGATATAGCTGCGCACCCTGAGATGGGATATCCCGATCTCGTGCGGTTGGATCGGCATTCCCGCAGTGATCGGAACCGTGATAAAGGATATGTTTATATCATACCAAGCGGCGCCTTCATGGGCGGAGTCGTCGAAGACGATCTCTCCAAAAGGAGGGCCGCCCGGCCCGCTCATGTCTTGGGAGGAGACAGTCCCCCTGCTTTCCAGTATTTGTACGTCTGTCAGCGTCTGCGTATTCGGGGAAGAAAAAACATTCAATCCCAGATCCCAAAAGTAGATCGATTCGCTGTATCCGCCTTCGGTCAATGCGCCGAACTCGCCGGACGCGGACTCCCAACCCTGCGCGTTTGAATACCATTTGGGCGTCCACGGGTATCCGTCGTCCACGCCGTCTTCACTGTCGTCATACCCGTAATTCAGGTCGTTGAACACCGTCGGCAGAGTGGCGTCCCCGCTTCTGCCCGGCGCGGCGCCCGAACCGTTGTGGCTCCAGGAGATTTCGCTGCCGTTGATCCGCAGGACGCTTTGCCCGTCGATATAGGCGCGGACCCTCACTTGGGCTACGGTGATATTGAAATCGGCGCCGGGCATCACGATGAACCCATCGTCCGACATGGCGGAAAGATCCGATTCGCCGGCCAAGCTCTGCGGCAACAATGCCGTCGCCGTCATCGTCAAGATCAACGCGGCGACAAGGACGCTTCTCGTGATTGCCCGATGTTTCCTTTTCATTCCTCTTGCGGGGTTCATGCCTCTTCTCCTTTCGCGGTTCTTGACGTGTTTTGACGGGAACCATACACACATTATATCAACTTGACTTAATAACGCAAGAAAGATTTGACGTCCTGTCCGGTCGTTGCCGCCGGCCGATTCTTCGTCCTTCGATCCAAGTTGCGTCGCAGGAATTTCGTACAGCATAGCATGGCGGACAAACGGGGTTTGCAACTAAAGTTACAGGCGCGCATCACGCGATCGCCGCCGCGCCTTCCCGACTTGATTATTCTCCCCCGGCGTGCAATAATCTTTGTGTGGGTTCGGAACGGCTTAACGGAGGGAATCATGCTGGATCGGAAAAGGATAAGAGAGGACTACGACGCAGTGAAGGTCGCCGTGGATTCGAGAGGGCGCGGGGATTTTGGGTTGCCGCGCGTGAAGGCGTTGGAGGCCGAGCGGAGGGAATTGCTCTCCGAGGTCGAAAAGCTGAAGAGCCGGCAGAACACCGCGTCCAAGGCGATACCCGGCCTCAAGAAGGAGGGGCGGGACGCGAGTGCGTTGCTCGCGGAGTTGAAGGCGCTCTCCGAGGAGATCAAGACGAAGGACGGCTTGGCGGCGGCGACGGAGGAGAATCTTCGGAACGCCCTCCTGCAAGTGCCGAACGTACCCGATCCCGAGGTTCCCGTCGGATCGGACGAGCGCGACAACCGCGAGATACGGAAGGTCGGCGCGCCGAGGACGTTCGCGTTTGAGGAGAAGGCGCACTGGGACATCGGGACCGACCTCGGTATTTTGGACTTTGAGCGGGCGGCGAAGATATCGGGCGCGCGCTTCGCCGTGAACAAGGGGCTTGGCGCGCGGTTGGAGCGCGAGGTGATCCGGTTCATGCTTTCGCTTCATACGGAACAAAACGGATATACGGAGATCTTGCCGCCGTTCTTGGTCAATCGTGACGCCATGATCGGCACGGGGCAACTTCCGAAATTCGAGGAGGATATGTTTCATATCGCCTCGAAGGATTTCTTCCTGATCCCCACGGCGGAGGTGCCGCTGACCAATCTGCATCGGGACGAGATCTTGGACGGGGACGAGTTGCCCATACGCTATGTCGCCTATACGCCATGCTTCCGCAAGGAGGCCGGTTCCGCGGGGCGGGATACGCGGGGACTCATCCGCGTGCATCAGTTCAACAAAGTGGAGTTGGTGAAATTCACGAAGCCGGAGGATTCGCGCGCGGAACTCGAATCCCTGCTCGCGGCGGCGGAAAG
>JAISGB010000160.1 GCA_031263335.1 Eubacteriales Family XIII. Incertae Sedis bacterium | reverse complement strand
GGCCGCGATGATGGCCACGGAGAGCACGGAGCTGACGACGCCCACCTCACGCAAGCCCAACAGGTTGATGACCGTGAACACGATGATCATGACGAGTTTCAAGCCGAACTGCATGGTTTCGGACCCGGCGAGTACGGGGATGTAATGGCTCGTGTAATCCACGACCAAGGCCGTGTATACGCCGTTCGTGATATAGATGGATACGGTATTGTACCAACCGGCCTGAAACCCCCAGAATTCCCCGAAGGCTTCCTTCGCCCAGACATAGACGCCCCCTTCGGAGGGCAGGATCGATCCGGCTTCGGCCACCAAATTGCTGATCGGCCACGCCCATATGATGGGAAAGGCGATCAGCATCACGAGCGTGATGCCCGCGCCGTTCGGAATCATCTCCTCGATGCCGAACGCTCCGGCCGCCACGAGACAGTACAGCATGAATACGATGCCGCCCACCTTCATATCGACCTTTTTCAGACCGGATATACCGTCGGAATGACCGGCGCCCTGATTCAGATCAGCCATATGCGCTCCTTTCCCAAATCGGTTCCATGATGGATGCTTGTGCTAATTATACCCTTTCTTTACCTTTCCGCGCAAGCGAAACTCAAATTCCGATGTTTATGCGCGCATCTCGGGTTGGATCCGGCGCCATTCCCGCTCGACCGCGTCGATGATCCGGCGCATATCCGGGAACCCGGCGTTGACGTCGCGTATCCGATCGGCGATCCGGCCGACTGCGCTCATCGCGCCGACGATGTGCCGTGATTCGGACAGGGCGTCCAACACGGGCATGGCCAGATCCGCGTCCGTGGCTGCGGACGCGCCGCGCATCCCGAAGATCAGGCCGATCTCGGGTAGGTCGCCGCGCACGTAGACCGCGTCGGGCGACACGAAGAACCCGCGCGGATCCAACAGTCGATCCCGGCCTTCCGTCAGGCGCAGGATGAAGGAACGCGCGATCTCGAACACAGCGGTCAGATCGGGCGGCGCATATTCGCTCAACGCGGTATAACCGTCCGTCCGATAGAGCAGACGCGTCCCGTCCGCGCCCTCCACCAAGGTGACGGGCAACAGAAAACCGCCGCCCGCGCGTTCCAACGCCCGCTTCTCAAACTCCTTGAGCGTGCCGCCCGCGCCCAAGGAAACGCTTCGCATCGAACACATTATCCACTCCCTTCCGTCAGATACCGCCGCATTTGGAGCAAGCACTGTACCCCCGCTCCTTCGCGTCCTCCTCGCCCGTCTCAATCACGTATCGCTCGACCAAGAAACAGTTGCCGAGATGGTACGCCTCTCCCGCGGCGGAAAAGCAGTAGACGAAGTTCCCGTCCCCGACCCCGTTCGGCTTGCAGAGCTCACACGGCTTGTAGCGCGCGCGGACGGAGGCGCTCAACAGGAGCTCCTTGGGTTCGTTCTTGATATAGGAGCAGTCCGGCCCGTGATACCGCGTCCCCGCGCGCGGAAAGATCCATACGGTGCGCCCATCCCCGTCCCGTTCCATCTCGTCAAAAGGCATGACGGCCGCCGCGTCGTCCCTTCCCACAAAAGCGCGACACAGCACCGTATTCCCCGCGTCTGCGGATCGTTTGAACACGGCGGGCAGTTTCAGGTTGATCGTATAGCCGACGGAGACGGCGATGAGATCGGTATACACCCGCCCGCTCTTCAGCCCGTAGCCCGGCATCCGGTAGCGGACGGGTCCTACGGTCACGTCCCCTATGTCGTCGCCCGCCTCCTCGTTCAGGCGCTCCGTCAAATCACGCGCGTAGGTCACGGACAGCGCCGGCGCGGCGGCCTGCGCCGCAAGCAAGCGCGTCTCGTCCGCCGTAGCGTGGAACACCTTTTCTTCAACGGAAGCGATCTTGATGAGATAGCCCACGGTGAGCAGACCCAAGATGAAAAGCGGAAGGAAGATCGCCGTCTCCACACCCAAGGATCCCCGTCCGTCTCGCACGCCGCGCGCCGCGAAGGCCGCCCTCCGCCGAATCGATCCTTTATCCATGATTCCACACATTCACTGAGATCCCTCCCCGCACAAATCGCGACCGTCGCATATTCTTGACTGAACTTTTGAATCGGTTTTGCGGCTATGAACCCAAGAGGTTGCCCCTGCCATAGCGTTCCGTGTAGGCGTAGGTCTTGCCGTTCACGGTCGCGTCAAACCGAAAGCCCACATAATATTCCCTCAGTTGAAAAGCTCTGTCATACGTTCCCTTCAAGTTGATCTGGATCAAGTCCATCGCACGCAGAAGTTTGGTCTCCCGATCCGTCAGGAACAGCAATATCCGCAGATAGTCCTCATAGCTTTGTCCGCCGGGGTTCGCGGGAGACACCGCCTCATCGGACGTCACCCCCTCCAAGATCTTCTCGATATCCTGCGTCGCCCACATATCGGCGGACTTCGTCAGCGCCACCTTCTTCCCGTCCTCGAGCAGGAGCAGATCATTCCTCGTCTCGGCGATGACCCACGCCTCCACGATGATCGCCTCGGCCGCGACCTCTCCCACGCCGAAGGCCGCCGCGAAGGGCGCGGCCGCCGCCTTGACCGAAGCCATTTTATTCCGATCCGCAAGGAGCGCCGTGTTGTTGAGAATGAAACGCAGAAGGGACAGCTTTGTCCGTACGCTGCGGTAGTTCGCGTCGTCGTTCATCTTGCCGGACAGGATGTATTCCACCTCGTTCTCGAAGAAGCCCTCCCGGCCGATCGAACCGCCGTTCGCGTGCTTGAACACGCTGAGGATATACTCGGACGTCCGCGCCGTTCCGATGGCCTTATCGGAGATCTCAGCCCATGTGGGTATGCGGATCGAGGCGAGATCGGGAAAGGATATGCCGGACAGGCCATTTGACGGCAGGCTTTCCGTCACCGATCGATTGCGGAGCGTTCGGTCGGTCGGCGCGGCGCCGGGGGACGCGGCGTCCTCGCCCGATCCCCCCGCCTTGTCGCGCGCCCACGAGGACAACGCGATGTCGCCTATCCGCGCCTCGAACAGATCGACGTTCACGATGGAATATTCCTTCAGGTTTACGGCCACGGCGTCCGCAGCGCAATCAAAGACGCCGGGCTTGACGCCGTGGGGTATGAGGGCGGCGTACGCCGTCTTATCCTTCCGAAGGCTCGCGTCGGCGTAGAAGGCGATGTCCGCCTCCATGCGGGCGCCGTCCCCTCGAAAGGCGAGCAAGCCGTAGTCAGAGAACAACCTCCTGTCGTATTCCGACAGCACGGATCGACCCGCCAACTGCAGGGACGCGTCAACGACGCTTCGGCTCGTCGCTTCCTTCGACGCAGCGAACAGCACCGCAGCCAACAGCACCAAGCAGGAGAGCAACGTCGTCAGCAGTACGGCGGCGCTGCCCCGCTCACTCCCAAGCGTCTTCGATCTCCATCCGATCCCCATGATGCGTCCCCTCCGATCCGCTATCCTCCCGCGATGTACGATATCCGCACATACTCCGTTTCATCGATCACATAAGCCCGTCCGCGGAATTCCGCGGTAACGCCGCCGGGCCGCGTCAATCGACCGCCTCGGTATGTATCCCTGCTTTCCGCTTCCACATAGACTGCCGTGAACCGCTTGCCCTCGCCCATCCCGATCCCG
>JAISGB010000112.1 GCA_031263335.1 Eubacteriales Family XIII. Incertae Sedis bacterium | reverse complement strand
GGAGGTGAATGATTCTCCCGGATTCATATCGAACCGGGTATTGATGCCGATGATCAACGAGGCGATCTTCACGGTCTTTGAGGGGGTTGCCGCGCCGGAAGCTGTGGACGCGGTGATGAAGGGCGGCATGAACCATCCGATGGGTCCTTTGGCGTTGGCGGATCTGATCGGACTCGACACCTGCCTTTCCATCATGAACACGCTGTATGACGGCTTCAAGGATTCGAAATACAGGCCGTGTCCCCTGTTGCGGAAATATGTGGACGCGGGCCGATTGGGGAAAAAGACGGGCAGAGGGTTCTACATCTACGAACAGCGGTAGATCGGTCGAACGGATCGCGTCGATCCGCGGAACCTGCGATCCGCAGCGATGCCCGGCCGATCCCTTGTGAGCGGGAGGGGCAATATGGATGTGACAAAAAGATATATCAGCTTGAGCAAACGCAAAGTGAACAGGGACCCGATCACCGAACCTTGGCCCGAAATCGGCTTGGTCTTGGAGAACGCTCCGGAGGATCCCCTGCCGTCGATCCGCGTAAAGGACGGCGTGATCATCGAGATGGACGGTAAACGGCGGGAGGATTTCGATCTGATCGATCGCTTTATTGCGGACTACGGCATCGACAAATCCGGTTGCGAACGCGCCATGGCGCTTCCTTCGGCGGATATCGCGAAACGTCTGGTGGATGTCAATGTCACGCGGGACGAGATCGTCGGGCTGACCGTCGGTTTGACGCCCGCAAAACTCATGCGGGTCGTCTGCGAACTGAATATCGTCGAGATCATGATGGCGCAGATGAAGATGCGCGCGCGAAGATCGATCGGCAATCAGGCGCATGTGACGAACCTGAAAGACAATCCGGTATTGATGTCCATGGACGCGGCGGAAGCGGCGCTGAGGGGATTCACCGAATTGGAGACGACCGGCGTTGTCGGCAGGATTGCGCCGTTAAACGCCATCGCCTTGCTTGTGGGCGGACAGGCGGGACGGCCGGGCGTATTGACGCAGTGCTCGATGGAGGAAGCGTATGAGTTGCAACTCGGCATCCAAGGGCTGACGACGTTCGCCGAAACGCTGTCCGTCTACGGTACGGAGGGCGTATTTACCGATGGGGACGATACGCCGTGGTCAAAAGCGTTTTTGTCCGCGGGATATCTTTCGCGCGGGATCAAGACCCGGTTTTCTTCGGGGACCGGGTCGGAAGTCATGATGGGGGCTGCAGAGGGCAAATCCATGCTGTATCTGGAAGCGCGATGCCTGTGGATCATCAAGGCGTCGGGCATCCAAGGCACACAGAACGGCTCATTGGACGGCATTGCGATAACGTCCACGTTGCCCGGCGGACTCAAGACCGTTGCGTCGGAAAACCTCATCGCTTCCATGTTGGGATTGGAGGTCGCTTCGGGCAATGACACCTATTTCACCGAATCGGATATGCGGCGTACGGCAAAATTCGTGCCGACCTTGTTCGCGGGGACGGACCTGATCACATCCGGCTACAGCGCTACGCCGAACAGCGACAATGTCTTTGCGGGGTCCAATGTGGATACGGAGCACTATGATGATTGGTATATGATACAGCGCGATTTTTCCGTGGATGGGGGGATCGTCCCCGTCAAGGAGGAGGATGTCGTCCGGGTCAGACGCCGGGCCGGGAAAGCGATGCAGGCGTTGTTCGAGGAATTGCATTTCGCTCCGATCGGCGACGAGGAGATCGAGGCGGCGGTGTTTGCCTACTCCGGCGAGGACATCATCGACCGCAATATCCGAAACGATATCCGGTGCGCCGAATTGGTATTGACGGAAGGGATCACGGGACTCGACATTGCGTGCGCGCTCAACAGGCGGGGGTTCGCCTTTGAAGGCGAATCGATCTTGGCCTTGCTGAAACACCGGGTCGCCGCGGATTATTTGCAGACGTCGGCGTTTGTCGACAGCAATCTGAACGTAAAAAGCATTATAAATGACCGAAACGATTACCGGGGTCCCGGCACCGCGTACCGACCCGACGAGGAGCGGATCAAAAAATTGAACGACAATGCCCGCCTCAAGACCTTCCGGAACATCCTCGAAGACGCGAACGCTTGCGGACCCGACGGGGAGGACATCGACATTCGTGAGATCGGGGACGCAGAACGCGGAAAGCGCAAGGATGAGGTCGTCATTGCCGTCTCCCCTTCGTTCGGAAGCCATCAGAAGAAAACCCTTGGGGATATCCCGCATCTGCGCGTGTTGGACGAGGTGATCGCGGGCATAGAGGAGGAAGGACTCCGGGCGCGGTGCGTGAAATGCTATGAATCCTCCGATCTGGGCGTCATCGCGAGCATCGGGGCGAAACTCAGCGGATCCGGCATCGGCGTCGGCATCCAATCAAAGGGGACGTCGGAAATACAGCAGAAGGATTTTTCGCCCTTGTTCAATTTGGAGTTGTTCTCGCAGGCGCCGCTGTTGGACAGGGAGGCGTACCGAAAGATCGGCGGATCCGCCGCGAGATACGCGAAGGGAGAGACGCCGGAGCCTCTGCCCGCGCGGATCGATCCGTCGGTACATCCCCTATTGATCAAATCATCGGTGTTGCATTATTTTGATACGCAACGCATCGTCAGGCGAAAAAAACCGGTTGAGTTCACATATGTCGAAAAGGGGGCGAAGGAATGAGCGGCGCATACAGTTTGTCGGATTACCCGATCATCGAAAACAGGCCCGAGGATATCGTGACGCCCGGCGGGGTGCGCATCGAGGACATCACATTCGAGAATATTGAACGCGGCGCGGTGAGCGTCTATGATTGCAGGACGAGCAAGGAGGGGCTCTTGGCGCAGGCGGCGATCGCCGAGCTGACCGGGGATCGCTACATTGCCGGCAGCCTGAAGCGGGCGGCGGAGATGGTCGATATCGACGGCGACAAGATCATCGAGATATACAACGCGTTAAGGCCCTATCGTTCCTCGGAGGAAGACTTGACGGGGCTTGCGTTCGAATTGCGGACGAAATACGGCGCGGAGGAAAACGCGAGGTTCATCGAGGAGGCGACGGCAGCGCTTAAACACAGAAGAAAGCTCAGAGGGAACAGGTGACGGATCATGGATGTGATCATAGGCATTGATGTGGGGAATTCCACGACAGAAGTCGCAATTGCCGAAATCACGCGCACGGGCGAGCCGAATTTTTTGGTGAGCGGGATGGCCGAGACGACCGGTATCAAAGGCACTGCGGAAAATGTGCGGGGCGTGAAGACCGCCATCTTCGCCGCGTTGGAAAAAATGGGACGAAAAGGAATTGTTATACAAAAGATGTTTCTCAATAACGCGACGCCCGTGATCGCCGATTTTGCGATGGATACGATCACGGAGACGATCGTGACCGATTCCACGATGATCGGCCACAATCCCGGTACGCCGGGCGGACACGGGATCGGGATCGGTTACACCTTCGACCTTCGCAGTCCGCCGGGCAACGGCAAGGATTTGATTGCGGTGATCCCCGGTTCCGTCCCGTTCCTTGACGCGGCGGCCGAGCTGAATCGCTTGGACGACGCGGGATATCGCGTTTACGGCGCGATCGTCCAAAATGACGAGGGGACGCTGATCAACAATCGCCTGAAAAGGGAAATGCCGATCGTCGACGAGGTTGAACAGATCGAGAAGGCGCCGCTCGGGATGCTCTGCGCCGTGGAGGTCGCGGCGCCGGGCTACGGCGTTGAGGCGCTGTCCGATCCCTACGGTATCGCGGGCATTTTTAAATTGGGCGTCGAGGATATCGGTTATTGCAGACATATTGCGAAAGCCTTGATCGGAAACCGATCGGCGGTCGTCATCAGGACGCCCGAAGGCGCGATCTCCGAACGCGTCATTCCCGCCGGTTCCGTCGGGATCGCGGGCAGTCGATTCACCGAATCCGTCGCCGTCGACGCGGGCGCGGACCGGATCATGCGCGCGGTCGAGGCCGTCGGCCGGGTTGAGGATGTCACGGGCGAGCCGGGGACGAACATCGGCGGGATGATCGAACGGATAAAGGTCGGCATGGCAAAACAGGCCGACATCAAAAAGGATGAGATCCGGATATCGGACCTCTTTGCCGTCGATACAAGGACGGCGGTGCGCGTGCAAGGGGGCTTGGCCGGCGAACATGTGATGGAATCGGGCGTGGGCGTGGCTGCGATGGTACATGCCGATCATATGTTCATGGACAAGGTCGCGGCCGCCCTCGGGGAGGAGTTCAAGGCGCCCGTCCGCGCATCCGGGGTGGAGGCGGAAATGGCCTTGCTCGGCGCTTTGACGACGCCGGGGACGGCATTGCCGCTCGTCGTCGTCGATGTCGGCGCCGGTTCCGCGGACGCCGCCCTCATGAAGGAGGACGGATCCGTGAAAAGCGTCCATCTTGCCGGCGCCGGGGATCTGATCACGATGTTGATCGACGCGGAACTGAACATCGGCTCCTTTGCGGCGGCGGAGCGGATCAAACGGTATCCGCTTGCGCATGTGGACAGCCTCTATCGGATAAGATACGAAAACGGCGAGGCGCGTTTCCTCGAGGACGCCTGTGAACCGCGGTATTACGGCCGTACGGTCACCGTTCCGGAAAACGGCCCTCCGGAGGTCGTGAATTGCGATTTTTCGATGGAAAAGATCAGGGTCGTCAGGCAGGAAGCGAAGAAAAAGGTTCTGCTCGGGAATGTGTTCCGGGCGCTCGAAAAGTTGGATGTCGGGAAGGATGATTGCAAGGGCGTCATTTTGGTCGGGGGTTCCTTTCTTGATTTTGAGGGATCCCGGTTTGTCACGCAGGCGTTGGCGGAGAAAAAGCTCAGCGCGGGCAAAGGGAATATCCGGAGCGTCGAAGGCCCGCGCAACGCGGTTGCAACCGGGCTGATCCTTCGGTACGCGGAACTGTTGAATGGAATGGTAAAACATGGAAACAGAACATGAGAGGCCGACGATCCCGGTCGGCTGCGCGGGAACGGAGCGGACTTTGGATTTTGCGCGGGAGGTTGCGTACGGCATCGAGGAGGAGCGTTGTGTTTCGGAGATCTTCGTCCTTTCGCGCGCGGAGGATATCCGGTTTGGGACGCTCGGCGTTGCGGTCGTCGTACTGCCCGCAAGCGGATCGCTTCATATCGCGGACTTGAAGGACGACACCCGTTACTATACCGTGGAATCGGCCGATCCGGCGCAGTACAGGCGTTTGGGCAAGAATACGGCCAAATACGTGAAAAACCATCATTTGGACGCGGACTTTGACGGAAGGGTGGTGATGAAATAAGTCAGACAACCGCGGGACTTGCGATTCCGATCACCGGTGTATCACGAGAAACGGACAAGAAAAATTGCAAGCGAATCGTTATTGTGTCGGCCGCGATGTCCGCGTGGGATATTGCGTTCTTACGGTTATCGTTGAAGAGGAGGTGTACCTATGTCAAAAGCCATTCTGAAGCTCTATACCATTATCACAGTCGTCTTTTTTCTCATATTGCTGTTGTTGATTCTTCCGCCCGTCATGGATCTGTGGTTGGTGACGGCGACCATCGGCGGTTGGCCGGTCTGTGAGGTGTTCTTGATCGTCACGCTGTTTATCCTTTCGGCGATCTTGATCGTCGGCGTCCTGTTGGAGGACAAGGTCAATCGGGAAGAAAATGAAAAAAGGGAAAGGGGTGAGCGGATTGACTACTAATGTGCCTATTGTAATAGGGGTAATCGCGGCGTTCTTCATCATCAACGCCATCTTGATCCGGATATTCCATTCGCCGCAGAAGGACATGGATACGTACACCGTGGGCAATCGGAAGATGCCGTGGTTCATGATCGCCTTCGGATATATGGGCGGTTGGTATGTCGGATCGGTCTATACGGGATTTGCGGGGAACTCCGCCGACATCGGATTTTTCGCGCAATATCTCGCCGTCTATTCGCTGTCCAGTCTGATCGTGCTGTACCTCATGGCGCGGCCTGTGTGGGTGTGGGGCAAGGTATACGGCCTCGAGTCCGGCCCCGAGTATGTCGGTTTGAGATACAACAGCGTGGGATTCCAGAAGTTTTGGGCGATATTCATGATTCTTGTGGACGGCTGTTGGTTGATCATGGAGTTTGTGACCTTGGGGTATGTCGTCCAGGTAGCCACAAACGGTTGGATCAGCTTCGAGTTGGGCATCGTGATATCCGGCGTGTTCTGCGGGTTCTACACGGTGTTTGGCGGGGTCAAGGATTCCGCGGTCGCCTCGGTCATCCAGGGGATTATCTTTATCATCATCGGCTCTGTCGTGTTTCTCATCCTTCAGTTCAAGACATACGGCGGCTTTACGCCGCTGTTCGACATGGTGGCGGCCCACAAGCCCGCGTTGCTCGAACTGGAAGGCGGCACGAAGACCCTGTGGATCACGAGCATCATCACGGGTACGCTCGGCGCGATCTGTTGGCCCAACAGCTTCCTGCGGCTGTTCATGGGGTCGAGTCCGAGGGAAGACAAAAAGTCGCTGTTCTTTTCGCCGATCTGCGCGATCGTCGTCGTGTTGCTGATCCTGATGCCCACCATGGGCGGCCGGCTTTTGACGGGTTTCCCGGAGGACGCGCAATACGGCCTGTTCTGGATCGCCAATGAGTATGGCGGACCCATCATCTTGGGCGCCGTCGCCGTCTTTACGATCTGCGCGGCCTTGACGACGATTTCCACCGTCGCAAACGCCATATCGGTCCCGTTCGCCAAGGACATCGTGCGGGTGTTCTTCAAAAAGACGGATGTCCTGAAGCTCGCGAAGCTCACGACGGCGATCGTGACGGTCGTCGCGATCCTTCTTGGGACGCGAAACGTACCCCAACTCAATTTTTTCGCGATTATGTTGTATAATTTTATCGTTCAGGCGTTTGTCCCTCAGATCATTGGGACTTTCTTCAAGCGCGGGAACAAGATCGGCGCGATCGCAGGAATGGCCGTCGGTTGCATTGTCGCCGTCATCTATCAGTTTTGGCCGACGGTGTTCGGCGATCTCGGCGCTTGGGCGGTGTTGCTCGGGCTGTTGGCCAACACCATCGTGTTCATCGTATGCGGCTTTGTGTTCGGCAAGCCGGATCATGTGGATAAGCTGTACGAAAATCTTCGCCTGTATGACAATAACGGCAAGTACTGTGACGCGGATGAGTCGCGCGGGGAGAAGATCAGGCAGGATTGGTTGGAGAAACGGATCTACAGTTAGTGTACACGCGGCGAAGGATTGCGGGCGGCCGGCCCGGACGGCGGGACGGCCCCGCAACCCCGCAGGCGCCGGAAAGGAGAGAGAAATGGGATATGCGGATCTTGTCTTGAAGAGCAATTGTGTGTTCACCGGTTTTTCGGAAGCGCCCTTTAAGGGCGGCGTGGCGGTCAAGGGAAACAAGATACTCGATGTGGGCCTTGAGGACGCCGTCGATCGCTATATCGGCCCGGATACAAAAGTGTATGCCTATGGGGACAATCTGATCATGCCCGGCTTCGTCGAGGCGCACATTCATTTTGTGATGGCCGCGTTTTTCGGGACGAAATACATGATCGATCTGTTTGATTGCAGTTCCGAGCAGGAATGCGTCGCACGCGTCGTCGCGTACAATGAGGACAATCCCGATTGCGAGCGGATACTCGGATCCAATTGGTGGCCGCAGAATTGGGATGAACGTGTTGATCCGCACAGGGCAAACATCGATCGCTTCATAGACGACAAGCCTGTCTATATGATCTGCTCGGACTACCATACGGTTTGGTGCAACACGAAAGCCTTGGAGGAATGCGGCGTGACAAAGGAGACGACGCCGTCGTTCGGACGGATCGGAAAGGACGCGGACGGCGAATTGACGGGCGTCCTCTACGACATGGAAGCCTGCGCCCCGGCCTTTGACAACGCGTTCAAGCTCCCCGACGACATCCTGAAAAACGTCCTGAAGGATTTCTTCAAGCGATTGGCCTCGAGAGGCATCACTTCGGCGGCCTTCGTGGACATCAAAACCGTTTCCGTGGGAGACTATTTGGATTATCGGCTCCTCGGGGAAATGGAGAAGGACGGGGATCTTACCTGCCGTCTCCACATGTATCCGAGCCTTGGCACAAAGCCGGACTTGAGCAAGCAGAGAAAACTGAGGGATCTCTACACCTCCGAAAAGCTCCGTGTGTCCGGCCTGAAACAGTTCTTCGACGGCGCCACGACGGCGTTTACCTCCTATCTGCTCGAGCCTTTTACCAACAATCCGTCCACAAGGGGCATGGCTTTCTATCCGGACGAAATCTACAAGGAGATGATCGCCTTGGCGCACAAGGAGGGGTTCGATCTCAAGCTCCACGTGATCGGGGACGCCGCGACGCGATTGGCCTTGGACTGCTTGGAAAACGCGTATACCCTATACGGGAAAAACGGCTCAAGGGATTGCCTCGAACATATCGAGACGCCCGAATACCATGATATGCGCAGATTCGGGCAATTGGATATCATCGCCTCCATGCAACCGCCGCATCTGCCGCTCAACGACAACGAAAAGATCGTCTACCTCGGCAAGGAACGAGCGAAGTGCGAATTCGCCTACAGGAGTTTTCAAGAGACGGGCGCGACGCTTGCCTTTGGTACGGACTGTCCGGTCAGCAATTATGAACCGATGCCTTCGTTGCACGCCGCTGTCGCGCGAAAAACCGACGCGGGCGTTCCCACCGGCTCAAACCCGTGGGAAAAGCTCTCGCTTCCGTCCGCGCTGAAGGCGTACACCTATGGGGGCGCTTACGCCGTACACCGGGAACATGAGTTCGGGACGCTCAAAAAGGGCTTCTGCGCGGACATTGCCGTGATTGACGGGCCGCTGTTCGGACAGGATCCCGAGACCTATTTCGACAGAAAGGTCCTTCTGACCGTCATGGACGGCAAGGTCGTTCATGAATTATAAGGGGACCTTTCGAGGATCGGCCCCGGATACGCGTTGCAATACAATACGAGGGAGAAGAATATGCTGAAAGATTTCATGTTTCATTTACCCACAAAGATCGTGTCGGGAAGGGGAGGATTGTCGGAATTGCCTTCGGAGGCGAGGTCGCTCAAGGGAAGGAATATCCTGATCGTCACGGATAAGGGCGTCAGGGCGGCGGGCATCGTCGATCGGGTCGTCACGCATTTGAACGAGGGCGGATTTCGCGGCGTCTATATCTTTGACGATGTCGCGCCGAACCCAAGGACCGACGAGGTCAACAAGGGTTATATCTATGCCAAAAAAGTCGAGGCCAATCTGCTCATTGCGGTCGGGGGCGGCAGTTCCATCGATACCGCGAAGGGGATCGGAATCCTGATAGGCAACGGCGGGCAGATAGAAGAATATGAAGGCATAGACAAATTGAAGAAGCCGATGCCGCCCCTGATCGCGATCCCGACCACCGTTGGGACCGGGAGCGAGGTGACGGGATTTGCCGTCATAACGGATCTCAAGCGCAAATTCAAGCTGACCATAGGGGACGTCAAACTGTCCCCGAATGTCGCGATCTTGGATTCGGATCTGGTGGCCTCATTGCCGCCGCGTATCATCGCCGCGACGAGCATGGACGCGTTGTCCCACGCGATAGAAGGTTATGTCTGTAAGGTATCCATGCCCGTCACGGACGCCATCGCCCTGTACGCGATCGAGCTGATCGCGAAGAATATCCGGACGGCCGTCTATGGCGACGACTATGAGGCAAAGGCCAATCTGCAATTGGCCGGTATGCTTGCGGGGATCGTGATCAGCCAAACGGATGTGGCCTCCGTGCATTGTATGGGGGAGGCGCTCGGCGGGATGTATGACACCGCGCACGGCATCGCGAACGCCTCGATCTTGCCTGTCGTGATGGCCTACAACGCGATCGCCGACATCGACAAGTATGCGAAGATCGCAAAATGTCTCGGGATTGACACCGATCATATGACCAAGCGGGAAGCGGCAATCGCCTCGGCGCACGCCGTAAAGGAGCTGAATGAAGACTTAAGCATCCCCTCCCTGTCCGAAATCGGCGTGCGCGAAGAGGATATGCGGACGCTTGCGGAGAAGGCGGAGGCGAACATGTCCAACTCCGTGAATCCGAGGGCTGTGACAAGCGTCGAATATTTAACCCTTTTCAAAAAAGCATATGAGGGTATAATATAATCAATGGCATCTTCATATCGATGTCAGCTGTATATTGGGATGTACGGAAATGTTGACGTGGAGGAGACGATATGAAATTCAGCAAGGCAGTATTGAACATTAACGGGGCTGAGCGGATGTTCATCTGCGATCGGGA
>JAISGB010000087.1 GCA_031263335.1 Eubacteriales Family XIII. Incertae Sedis bacterium | reverse complement strand
GACCGATTCAAGCGTACGCCTCGAAGCGGCGGCGTAAGTCGCCGCTTCGAGGCAATATCGGACGCTTTGGATACCTTGCGCGCAACAGGAGGTACGCGAATGGGTTGGAACCGAAGACGCGTCGGTGAAAAAACCGGCGGCGACCGCCGCGGCGGTGTAAAGCTCGAAATGCGGCATGTCCCATGGGTATTCGCGTTCCCCGCGATCGCGTTGGCTCTGTTGCTCCGCTATCTGCCCTCCCTCTTGGGGGTGTCGTATTCTTTCACGGATTGGACGGGGATGAGTTTTTCGGCGAACCCCACAGGGTTCTCCAACTATATCAACATCTTTTCCGATGTGGGTACGCGGGGTTCGGTGGGACATACGTTGTTGATCGCCGCACTCATGGTCGTGTTCTCAAATCTGTTCGGCCTGCTGTTGGCGCTTATCCTTCGGCGCCGACTGAAGTTGCGCAACCTGTATCGGGCGTTGTTTTTTCTTCCCTTTGCGTTGACCCGTCTGGCCACCGGGTACGTATGGCAATATATCCTGTCCTACGACGGACCGCTCAATCAATTCCTGGGGTTTATCGGTCTTGAAAACCTACAGCGGGCTTGGCTCGCCGATCCGAGGTATGCGATCTACATGGTCGTCTTGGTGTTGGTATGGCAATATATCGGACTGGCGCTCGTCATTTATTTGGCCGGATTGGAGGGCATCCCGGAGGAGCTTGACGATGCCGTGGCGGTGGACGGGGCCTCAAGATGGAGACGGTTTTATCGCGTCACGCTTCCCCTGATTGCGCCGGCGGTCACCATCGCGATGACATTTACCATGATCTGGGGCTTGTCCACGTTTGATCAAATTTTTGCCCTTACGGGCGGCGGACCGGTCGACGCGACGCAGACGTTGGCGACGATGGTCTGGAGGACGACATTCGAATTCGGCAAGTTCGGCAAAGGTTCCGCGTTTGCGGTTATTCTGACGGTGGTGGTCGCAATCTTCAGCGTCCTGCAGAACGGCCTGTTGCGTCGAAGGGAGGAAGCGCTGTGAACGATCGCTATGGAGCCAAGACATTTATCACGGAAATCATTGTCCTCATTGCCGCGTTGCTGTTCTGTCTGCCCTTGTATTTTGTTGTATCGATCTCGTTGAAGCCGGGCGACGAAATATTCGAATCCGCCTTGGTGTTTACCGACAATCCTCAATGGGAGAACTTCCCCGTCGTATGGAATGCCGGCGTGGCCAACGCCTTCGTGAGCAGCGTGGTGATCACGGTCGGCTCCGTCGTCCTGCTCGTAATCCTCGGCGCATTGTGTTCCTACGTGTTGGCCAGGCGCCCGGGCCGACTCAGCAACGGCCTCTATATCATGTTTGTCTTGGGTGTCATCATTCCGTTCCAATTGAGCATCGTCTCAATCTACACGGTTTTTCAATCGGTGGGATTGGCCGGAAACTGTTTGGGAATGATCATTCTGTGGGTCGGCGTGATGATGCCGATGGCGATCCTGCTTTATACCGGTTTTGTCCGACAGCTTCCGAGGGATTATGAGGAAGCCGCGCGCATCGACGGCGCGGGGACCTTGCGCATTTTCGCTCGGGTCGTGTTTCCGCTTCTTCGTCCGGTGACGGGATCCGTGGCCATCATCACGGGGCTGTTCATATGGAATGACTTTTACGCCTCCCTGATCTTTGTGGGAGGAAGCGAGGCGCAGACGTTGCCGGTAGCCATCTACTCGTTTGTGGGACAGTACCTGTCACAATGGAACTTGGTTTTCGCGGCAATATTGGTGGCGATCCTGCCGCTCATCATTTTCTTCATATTGGCGCAGAAACAAATGATCCGCGGTTTCGCCGGCGGAATGAAAGGATAGGTGCGTGAATGGCGCAGATTGCTTTGAACAATGTGTCGAAGGTATACAAAGGCGGAACGACCGCTGTGGACAATCTGAATCTTGAAATAGAGGACGGCGCGTTTATCGTGTTGGTCGGACCGTCGGGTTGCGGCAAGACGACGGTCTTGCGAATGGTGGCCGGTTTGGAGGATATCACGTCCGGCACGATCCGCATAGGGGACCGGGTCGTAAACAATATCGATCCCGGAGATCGCGACATCGCAATGGTTTTCCAAAATTACGCGCTCTATCCGCACATGACGGTTTTTGACAACATCGCTTTCCCCTTGCAATGCAAGAAGGTTCCGAAGGCTGAAATACGAGAGAGAGTCAACCGGGCGGCGACACTCTTGGGACTCAGCGAATATTTGCCGCGAAAGCCCCGCACGTTATCCGGCGGCCAGAGGCAACGGGTCGCCATGGGAAGGGCGTTGGTTCGCGAGGCGAGAGCTTTTCTTATGGATGAACCCCTGTCCAATCTCGACGCCAAACTTCGCGTACAGATGCGTTCGGAAATCTCCGCGTTGCAAAAAAATTTGGGCGTCACCACGATCTATGTCACGCATGATCAGGTGGAAGCGATGACGATGGGGACAAAGATCGCCGTCATGCGCCTTGGCGTACTGCAACAGTACGGAACGCCCCAAGAAGTCTATTCCACCCCGGCGAACATCTTTGTGGCGTCATTTATAGGATCTCCGAGCATGAATTTTATGAAAGCGCACGTCTTGCGAGACGGCGATCGCCATCGATTGGCGATCGGCGACCGGAGCTTGGACATCCCGGAGGAAGCGATACGGAAAAGACCGGGATTGACCGCCTATGTGAATTCCGACATCGTATTTGGCATTCGCCCGGAACATTTGGAGATCGGAGCGCCAACCGATCGGTCGTCGCTTGAGGCGCGGGTGACGCAGGTTGAAATGCTCGGCGCGGAACAACTCGTTCACGTTGCGGCGGACTTTAAGCCGATCACGGTCGATGAAGTGTTGGGCGCCGTTGAATCCAATCAAGCCGTGAGCGAGCAACGTGAATCCGGGCGTACGGGCGGTCGCGCCGACCTTGTCGTGTGCGCGGATTCGGATTTGGCTGTTTCGCCGAGCGATACCGTCAAACTTTCCGCGCGCCCGGGCTGCATGCATTTCTTCGCGCCGGACGGAGGGAAATCCATTATCGACTGAGGCGGGACATCCGGGCGTTGTCCGCGAAAAATAGGAGGATTGTCAATGAACGACGAATTGATTCGGGCCATTTCCGAATTGGATGAAGACAGAGCTGTATTGTTGGCGAACAAAGCGCTCGACGACGGAGAGAGTCCCACGGACATTTTGGATGACTGCAACGCCGCCATGGCGATCGTGGGGGATCGATTCGAAAAGAATGAATACTATCTGGCCGAACTTATGATGTCGGGGGAGATACTCGAGCGGATTTCCGGCATTGTAAAGCCAAGGGTGGAGGCTTCCGGGACGAACGGCAAGGAGAAAGGCCGAATCGTGATCGGCACCGTACGCGGGGACGTCCACAACATCGGCAAGGATATTGTGATTTTCATGTTGGAAGTCGGCGGTTATACCGTATATGATCTCGGAATCGACGTTCCCGAAGAAAAGTTTGTGCAGGCAATCCGCGAGAAAAACCCTCAAATGGTTTGCTTGAGCGGATTGTTAACCGCTGTTTTTCCTGTATTCCGTTCCACCATCGACGCAATCAAGGAAGCCGGTTTGCGCGATCGCGTGAAGATCGCGGTCGGCGGCGGGCAGGTTGACGACAAAGTCCTGGCGTATACGGGCGCGGACGGATACGGATCCGTCGCTTCGATGGCCGTGACATTGGCCAACCAATGGATATCATCGTGACAAGAGGAGAGGAGAGCGGAGATGTCGGACGACAAACCGGGCGCGGACGCGTATACGCTGTGGACCGATAGCCGGATTCAAGACGAAATTGAAAAGAGGACAGGCAAACCCCCTGCGCAACTGTTCGAGGAGCGGGAACAAAGGCTCCGGGACGCCGTTGCGTTGAAGACGCCGGACAGAGTGCCGGTCGTTTTGTATACAGGCTATTTGCCGTTCAGATATACCGGTTTGCGCAATTCGGCGGCCTTCTATGATCCGGACGCCTACAGGCCGGCCCTGATAAAAACCTTGCTCGATTTTCCGTCGGATTGTTTCTTCGCCGCCCACATCAACATGTCGGGACGCGCGCAGGAGATACTCGGCGATACGCAGTGCGCGTGGGCGGGCGGTTCTTTTCCGGAGGATCAGGGGTATCAGTTCTTCGGGGAGGATCTATTGAAAGAGGATGAATACGATCTGTTCATCACGGATCCGAGCGACTTCATGTTGCGATATTATCTGCCCCGACGATACAAGGCGTTGGCGCCGTTGGCCACATTGCCCTCCCCCACGGCCATGATAGGATCCGGGATACTTCACTCCACGCCGCTGTTCCGTACGCCGGAGGTGGCCGAGGCTTTCCTGGCGCTGTCGAAAGCGGGAGAGGAACAAGCGAAATTCCGCAAGTGCGATACGGAGGTAAGCAAGCTCATGGGGATACCGGAGTTTATGGCGCCCGTTCCGAATCCGCTGTGCGCGCCGCCGTTCCATCAGATCGTCGACTATTTGCGGGGGTTGCGCGGAACCCTGCTCGATATGTACAGACGACCCGAAAAACTGTTCGCGGCCATGGACAGCATCATGGAATGGTCGCTCGCCCGCGCCGGCGCCGCCGATTCCGAAGAATTCGGAAAGCAAAGAATCATGGCCGGCGGCAACCACTTTTCATCCGAAGAATTCATCTCCCGAAAACAGTTCGACACGTTCGTCTGGCCGACCTGGAAAAAATGCCTGCTCGGCTTGATCGAACGGGGATATGTCCCTCGGTGGCTGATGGAGGGCAAGAACGACGACCGGATAGAACCCTTCCTCGAATTGCCCAAGGGGAAGTCCATCATCCATTTTGAAAAGGTAGACATGCACAGAGCGAAAGAGATTCTGGGCGGCCATATGTGCATCGCGGGCAATGTACCCGCGGGTCTTTTGTGGGGAGGGTCGCCGCAAGAAGTGGAGGATTACTGCAAAGACTTGATTGAAGTCTGCGGAAAGGACGGTGGATTCATCCTGACCTCGGGCGGAAGCATGGATGACGCGAAACCGGAAAATTTGAACGCCATGCTCCATGCGGTCGAAAAATACGGACGGTACAACTGAATCCGAGGGTTCGGGCATGGGATCACCGCTTGAATCGGTTTTGAAAGATGCAGACAGGAAAGCGAAAGGAGGTTGAGATATGAGCATTTTGGGCGGAGTGAACGGTTTCATCGAGCAGGACAGCGACTATTTGCTGTTGGCTTTCACGAACGAAGAAATCGGGTCGGCGGAAAGCTATCGGACATGGTGGGCCGGATTTTCGGACGTCGCGGCCGTCCCGGGCCTCAGCGGAGGAATCCGCGTCATTACGGAACGGGATCAACGACGGGGGCAGAGACCGAAATGGAGATACATGGTGGCCTTTGGGTTCTCAGGCGACGCCGATCGATTGAAGAATATTGTCAAGTCCCATGTTCGTACCGATGATTCGGCGCTGTGGCTCTATGAGGCAATCGGGCCGATGACGCACAAGGTCTGGGACGAAGGCGATGCGGAAGAGCATTTTTTCATGGCCCTGACAAATCCTGTGCCGGGCCGTGAATTAGAATATACGGAATGGTACAACAGGCATCATATCCCGGATATCGTTTCCGTCAGCGTATACCGGTCCGGCCGGCGGTTTCATATTGCCGCGTATTCCGGTGCGGAACCGTATTGGAAATATATGGCGTTTTATCGCTTTGTCGGCCCTGCGCTCGATATGCACGGCATCCTGGCGGACGAAGTCCGGCGCCGCGAGATGAAGCACTCGGAAGATTATGAAGAGGGTGACGGCGCCTGGATCTATAGCGGGGCCTGACGCCGTTATGCAGGCCGCCGCGGCCCTTGAAGCGTTTTTTGGCGGCCCGTGAAGTCGACGGCCCGCGATATTGGCGGCCCGTGAAATTGATGTCCCGTGAAGTCGACGGCCCG
>JAISGB010000085.1 GCA_031263335.1 Eubacteriales Family XIII. Incertae Sedis bacterium | reverse complement strand
ATGGTGGACAAGACGAGCATGATGTTCATCACGGGGCCGCAGGTCATCAAGACCGTCACGGGCGAGGAGATATCCGCGGAGAAATTGGGCGGCGCCATGACGCACAATGCCGTCAGCGGCGTAGCGCATTTCATCGGGAAGGACGACGAGGACGTATTGGCGCAAGTGAAGGAACTCCTTTCCTACCTGCCGTCGAATAATCTGGAGATCGCGCCGCCCTTGCCCACGAGCGACGATATCAATCGGCTGATTCCCGAGTTCAATGAGATACTGCCCGAAAACCCGAACAAGGCGTATGACATCTACGAGATCATTCAAAAGATCGCGGACGACGGGATCTATTTTGATGTCTCCCGCCACTACGCGAAGAATATCGTTACCTGCTACATTCGCTTGGGCGGCAACACGGTGGGCGTCATCGCGAACCAACCCAAGGTTGCGGCGGGATGCTTGGATATCAATGCGTCGGACAAGGCGGCGCGATTCGTCAGGCGCTGTGACGCGTTTAACATCCCCCTGTTGACCATCGAGGACGTGCCGGGCTTCCTGCCCGGGGTCGATCAGGAGACGGGGGGCATCATTCGCCACGGGGCGAAGCTCCTGTACGCCTATTGCGAATCCACCGTACCCAAGGTGACATTGATACTCCGGAAGGCTTACGGCGGCGCGTACATCGCCATGTGCAACAGGGAACTGGGCGCGGACATCGTCCTCGCGTGGCCGTCCGCGCAGATCGCGGTCATGGGCGCCGACGGGGCCGCCAACATCGTGTTCAAAAACGACATCAAGGAGGCGGACGATCCCATCGCCAAACGCCGGGAAAAGGTCCGGGAATACGAGGAGAAGTTCAACAATCCGTACAGGGCCGCCGAAATGGGCTATGTGGAGGACGTGATCGAGCCGGCGACATCGCGGCAACGCCTCATCAGCGCTTTTGACATGTTGGAATCCAAACGTCAGAGCCTGCCGGCCAAGAAACACGGAAATATCCCGCTGTAGTGCGGCAGGACAGGAGGCGACCAATGGGTTTGTTCGGCAGAAAAAAGAAGGATATCGTCGGCGTCGAAACGAGGGATTCCGCGTCGGAGGAGCTTTCGGCGGTGATCGGCGCGGCCATCGCCGCTTCGGAGGATGGGACGCGTATCGCCGTGATCGGCGCGGCCATCGCGGCCTATGAGGCGGATCGGGTACACTCGGATCTGAGGATCGGAAAGATCGACCGAACGGCGGGGTGTATTCCCGCATGGGGCGTCGCCGGCAATCGAGAGGCGATCGATGTCCGAAGAACATGACGAATCGTAACATTAAAAAGGAAACGGAGGCTGGAAAAATGGGAAAGCGATACAACATCACAGTAAACGGCACAACCTACGCGGTGGACGTTGAGGAGGTCGGCGGCGCGCCGGTCGTGACGCCCGTTCCTCAGGCGGTTCCCGCTTCGGCGCCCGCGCCCGTCGCTACTGCGGCGCCCACGCCCGCAACGTCTGCGGCCCCCGCGCCCGCTTCCGCATCTCCCGGGGCGGCATCGAGTGGGGCGGCTGTCGTTGACGCGCCGATGCCCGGCACGGTGCTCGACATCCGCGTAGCGCCCGGACAGGCGGTAGGGACGGGGGATGTCCTGCTCATTCTCGAGGCCATGAAGATGGAAAACGAGATCGTGGCGCCGCAGGGCGGCGTCGTCGACGCGATACTCACGACGAAGGGAGCTTCGGTGAACGCGGGGGACGGACTCGTCTCATTGAAATAGATGTCTCGAAACTCGGATTTTATCAAAACCGGCGCGACTGCCGTTGCGTAGTTTTGATGTTACTTTCGAACGATAATTGTGTTGGTTCCGCAGCGCGCGGATCGGGATTGAGGATAGGATGTTACTGGCTTTCGATGTGGGGAACACGAATATCGTGCTCGGGGTGTTTCGCGGCGACAGACTGATACAGAACTGGAGGATGGAGACCTTCAACTCCAGGAGCGCGGACGAATACGGCATGATCATCAACCAGCTCTTTGCGTATGAGGGCTTGGATCCCGCGGAGGTGGACGACGTCATCATATCCACCGTCGTTCCTTCCGTGCTGTACAGCATACAGCATATGTCCATGAAGTATTTCAAGCGGCGGGCGATTGTCGTGGGACCGGGCATCAAGACCGGCCTGATCGTCAAGTATGACAATCCGGGCCAGGTGGGCGCCGACCGCATCGTCAATGCGGTGGCCGCCCTGTCAAAATACGGCGGACCCTTGGTCCTCATCGACCTCGGCACGGCCACGACATTCTGCGCCGTGACGGAAAACTGGGAATATCTGGGCGGATCCATCGCACCCGGCTTGAAGATATCCTCGGAGGCCCTCTTTGAAAAGACTGCGAAACTCCCTCGGGTCGAGTTGGAAGAGCCGGGGATGACGATCTGCAAGAATACGAACGAGAGTATGCAATCGGGACTCGTTTACGGTCACATGGGCATGATCGAATATCTCTGCAAGCGCATGAAGGCGGAACTGGCGGCCTATACGCCGAGTGGGAAACCCGTCAAGGTCATCGCGACGGGCGGCGTCGCGTCCATGATGGATCGGGGCTTGGAATGTATCGATTATGTGGATAAGATGCTGACGTTGGAAGGGTTGCATTACATCTACGGGAAGAATAAGAAATACGGACCCGACAGACATGTTTCCGCCGATGACCGGCCGGAGTCCGTCGATGCGGTCGAGGAATAGAAGGGCGGGCGCGGCGCGACGACGGGCGCGTACGCGCGGAAACGGGATGTTGCGGCGTGTGCGGTTTAAATCGACAGTCTTTTGATATAGGGGGCGTGACAATCGAAAATCCGTTTATCCTCGCGCCGATGGCGGGGATTACGGATGGGGCGTTCAGGAAGCTGTGCCGCGAAGAGGGCGCAGCTTTGGTTTATACGGAGAT
>JAISGB010000049.1 GCA_031263335.1 Eubacteriales Family XIII. Incertae Sedis bacterium | reverse complement strand
ATCCTGTGGTTCGGTTGGTTCGGGTTCAACGGCGCGTCCACCGTGTCGGCCACGGGCGACGACACGCTCGCCTCGATGGGGCGCATTTTCGTCACGACGAACCTGGCCGCCGCGAGCGGCGTCGTGGCCGTTGTGTTGCTCACGTGGATCGTCTACAAAAAACCCGACGTCTCCCTGTCGTTGAACGGCGCGTTGGCCGGCCTTGTGGGCGTCACGGCCGGATGCGACGCGGTCAGTCCCCTCGGCTCCATCCTCGTCGGGTTGATCTGCGGACTCATCCTCGTGCCGGGGATTGCGCTCATCGATAAGGTCTTTAAGGTAGACGATCCTGTCGGCGCCATCGGCGTCCACGGCGTCTGCGGCGCCGTGGGGACGCTCTTGGTCGGATTTTTCGCGGTGGACGGCGGTCTGTTCTACGGCGGCGGACTTCGGCAACTCGGGGTGCAGTTACTCGGCGTCGTCTGCGTCGGCGCTTGGGTCGCCGTCACGATGACGATCACCTTCCGGATCATCAAGCGCACGATCGGACTGCGCGTATCCAAGGAGGAGGAGATCGAGGGACTCGATATACACGAACACGGATTGCTCAGCGGTTACGCGGACTTCATGCCCGCCGTCCGGGCCGACGAGGTTTCGAACCCCCTTCCGTCCTCCGCGCAGGCCGCCGGTTCCGCGCCGGGCGCGATGCGAGAAACACCGGACGCGCACATTCCCGCGCGGACGTTTCCGCAGAATGCCGCCGCTGCGACGATACCCGTGACAGACGCGCGGGAGAAGGCGGAACCGACGAAATTCAGCGGCGATGCATCGGTCGATCCCTACAAATACACGAAGCTGTCCATCATTACGCGCCCAAGCGGTTTTGAGGCGTTGGACGCGGCGATGCATCGGATCGGCATCACAGGCATGACCGTGACCAACCTCCTCGGCTATGGGATGCAGAAGGGGAACAAGGAATATTATCGCGGCATCGAGGTACAACCGCATTTGTTGCCGAAGATCAGGGCTGAAATCGTCGTCTGCAAGGTTCCCGTCGAGACCGTTGTGGAAGCCGCCAAGGAAGCCCTGTGTACAGGCAGCATGGGCGATGGGAAGATATTCATCTATGATGTGGAGAACGTCATCAAGATTCGGACGGGCGAGGAAGGCTACGACGCGTTGCAGGACGATTGAGACAAGGAGAACAGACATGAACAGCGCACAGGAAATGGAACTCCCGCAACAACCCAAGTCATCGGAAGGGCCGCAAGACCGATCGTTCTTCGGACGACAAGGATTGTATGAACCTAAGTTTGAACACGATTCCTGCGGCATTGGGATGGTGGTCAACATCAATGGGAACGAATCGCACAAATTGGTGAAAGACGCCATTGAGGTGCTGTCCAATATGACGCATCGGGGCGGCGTGGGCAGCGAGCCGGACACGGGCGACGGAGCGGGTATCCTGCTCCGTTTGCCCCATTCTTTCTTTAAAAAGGTTGCGGCCGGCGAGGGGATCGATCTGCCGGGCGCCGGCGATTACGGCGTGGCCATGATGTTCGGTTCCCCGGAGCCGGAGCGCTGTCAACGAACGGTGGAGGCGTTTTCCTCCATCGTGGCCGGCGAAGGGCTGAAGGTCTTGGGGGTGCGCCGCGTACCCACGAACCTCAGTGTCGTGGGAAAGACCGCGCGCGAGGTCTGTCCGGGCATCCGTCAGGTATTCATCGGGAAGCCCGCCGATTTTTCGGAAGCCGATTTTGAGCGAAAGCTCTACGTGATTTCCAGATTGGCGCAAAAGAGCATCCGGGGCGAAGGCGGAGGCGCGGAGCGCGATCTCTACTTTTATCTTGCCGGTATATCTTGCCGTACCATCGTATACAAAGGTATGCTTCGTCCGGATCAGTTGCCCGCCTTCTACTTGGATCTGAAGGACACGGATCTGCGTTCGTCCATTGCCTTGGTGCATTCCCGTTTCTCCACAAACACCTTTCCCAGCTGGGAGCGGGCGCATCCCATGAGTTTCATCGTGCATAACGGGGAGATCAACACCATAAGGGGCAACGTCAATTGGGTGAAGGCCCGTGAGGCGTTGCTGAAATCCTCCGCCTTTGGCGCCGATCTGACGAAGGCGTTGCCCATCATCAACGAGGAGGGGAGCGATTCGGCGATGTTGGATGATTTTCTGAAACTCTTGGTTCACGCGGGCTACAGTCTGCCCGAGGCGATCATGCTCACCATCCCCGAGCCGTGGGAGAACGATACGGAGATGGATCCCGCGCGGCGGGCGTTTTACGAGTACAACAGTTGCCTGATGGAACCATGGGACGGTCCCGCGGCCATCGCATTTACGGACGGCAAGGTGGCGGGGGCGACCTTGGATCGAAACGGCCTCAGGCCCGCCCGATATTATCTGACCAAGGACGACACGCTGATCCTCGCGAGCGAGGCCGGCGTCCTGCCCATTCCCGCGGAGAACATCGTGAAGAAGGATCGGCTCAGGCCGGGGCGCATGTTGCTCATCGACACGGAACGCAAATGTATCGTGGATGACGACGCCATCAAGGGCGCCGCGGCCGCGACCGCGCCGTATCGCGCATGGTTGGACGCGAATCTGCTCTATCTCAAGGATCTTCCGCTGAACGACAATCCCGGCGAGACATGGCAGGATGTCGTTCGCAAGAAGAGACAAAATGGGACGGACGAGCCGTACGAGCAAGCCCTCTTGAAGGACATGATCGGCATGGAACTGCTCATGGCCAACAAGGAGAACGGAACGGAGCGCCTTCCGCTGTCGACGGAACAGAAGATATTCGGTTACACATGGGAAGACTTGAACCTCACCTTGCGGAGCGTCGCGAACACCTGTGACGACCCCGTCTCATCCATGGGGATCGACACGCCGTTGGCCGTGCTGTCCAATCGCCCGCAGTTGCTCTTCAACTATTTCAAGCAATTGTTCGCCCAGGTGACAAACCCGCCCATCGACGCCATACGGGAACAGATCGTCACCTCGTCGGACATCCATATCGGCAGGGAGGGGAATCTGCTCGAACGCGTCGCGGGCAACTGCCGCATGATACGCCATTTCTCCCCGATCCTGACGCCGGATGAACTGCAGAAGTTGCGCGGACTCGAGTTGGACGGGCAGAGGAGCGTCACCCTGCCCATCCTGTTCAATTCACGGGAGAAAAACGGACTGAAGAAAGCCTTGGACGACCTCTTCGTCGCGGCCGACGTCGTGATGAACAACGGGTATAATATCATCATCGTATCGGATCGGGGCGCGGGCAGACATAAGGCGCCGATCCCTTCGCTCTTGGCCGTGTCCGGTCTGCACCACCATTTGGTCGGGAACGGCAACCGGACGAAGATCAGTCTCGTGGTCGAGACGGGGGAGGCGAGGGAGGCGCACCATCTCGCGCTGTTGGTGGGATACGGCGCGGAGGCGGTCTGTCCTTACTTGGCGTATCGGACGTTGCGCGACATGGCCGAGGAGGGGGTCCTCGAAGTCGATGCGGAGAAAGCGGAATCCAATTATCGCAAAGCCATGAGCAAATCCTTGGTCAAGATCATGTCCAAGATGGGCATCTCGACCGTGCAGGGCTATCACGGGGCGCAGATATTCGAGGCGCTCGGCGTAGGCGCCGCCGTCATCGATGAGTATTTCACGGGAACGACCTCGCGCATCGGCGGGCTTACACTCGCGGAGATCGAACGAGAGACGAAGCGACGCCACGAGACCGCCTTCGATCCGATCTCGGGGGATGAGCCGCTCGATCCCGGCGGCGATTACAAATGGCGGAAAAACGGGGAATACCACCTGTACAATCCCGAAAATATCTACTATCTCCAACAGTCCTGCCGCAGGGGAAACTACACGATGTTCAAACAGTTTTCATCCTGCGTGAACAAGCGCACGACGGAATTGAAGAACATCAGGGGTCTGCTGTCCATCATTGAAGCAGAGAAACCCATTCCCATCGATACGGTGGAACCGGTCTCGAGCATCGTGAAACGATTCAAGACGGGCGCGATGTCCTATGGATCCATCAGCAGGGAGGCGCACGAATGCATGGCGATCGCCATGAATCGATTGGGCGGCAAGAGCAACACGGGGGAAGGCGGCGAACTGCCCGAGCGCTTCGTTCCGGGCAAGGATGGAAACAACCGATCCAGCGCCATCAAACAGGTAGCGTCCGGGCGCTTCGGCGTGACCATCCACTACCTGAACAACGCAAAGGAGATCCAGATCAAGATGGCGCAGGGCGCGAAGCCCGGCGAGGGCGGGCATCTGCCCGGGGGAAAGGTCTACCCGTGGATCGCAAAATCGCGGTATTCGACGCCGGGCGTGGAGTTGATATCGCCTCCGCCCCATCATGACATTTACTCCATCGAGGACTTGGCTCAACTCATTCGCGATCTGAAGGCCGCGAACAAGAACGCGCGGATCAGTGTCAAGCTCGTGTCCGAGGGCGGCGTCGGCACCATCGCGGTGGGCGTGGCCAAGGCGCTCGCCGACGTCATCGTGATCAGCGGTTACGACGGGGGAACCGGCGCGGCGCCCCGTACGAGCATTCGCCACGCGGGACTGCCGTGGGAACTCGGCGTCGCCGAGACCCATCAAAGCCTTCTCATCAACAACATGCGCAACCGCGTCGTGCTCGAGACCGACGGAAAGCTCCTGACGGGGCGGGACGTCGTCGTCGCGGCCTTGCTCGGCGCGGAGGAATTCGCCTTTGCCACCGCGCCTTTGGTCGTCATGGGGTGCGACATGATGCGCGTCTGCAACTTGGACACCTGTCCCGTCGGCATCGCCACGCAGAACCCCGATCTGTGCAAGAAGTTTACGGGCAAACCCGAATACATCGAAAACCTCATGCGCTTCCTCGCCCAAGAGGTGCGGGAATGGATGGCGCGCATCGGTGTGAAGAGCTTCAACGAATTGGTCGGCCATGTGGAACTCCTGCGTCAAGCCCATACCGAGATCAACGAGAAGGCGAAGACGGTAGACCTCTCACGGTTGCTTTATCAACCCAAGGCCGTAGACAGCGCCGGCGCCAGATACTTTACGAAACCGCAGGATCACGCCCTGCGACGAACCTTGGACCGAAGCGCGCTGATCTCCCTGTGTGCGGGCGCGATTCGAAATCCCGGCCAAAAGGCCGACTATACCTTGGAGATCATCAACCGCAATCGCACGGTGGGTTGTATGTTGTCCGGCGAAATCGTGAGGAGGCACGGCCCCGAGGGTCTGCCGGACGGCAGCATCCGACTGCGCTTTGACGGATCCGCCGGTCTGAGTTTCGGCGCCTTTCTCATCGGCGGTGTGGAGATGGAACTGCGCGGGGACTGCAACGACTATGTGGGCAAGGGGTTGTCCGGCGGTCGTATCATCGTGGCGCCGCCCGAAGGCGCCGCCTTCGCGCCGTCCGAAAACGTCATCGTCGGGAATGTGGCCCTGTACGGCGCAACCTCGGGAGAGGTGTTCATCCGGGGTGTTGCCGGGGAACGCTTCTGCGTGAGGAACAGCGGGGCGATCACCGTCGTCGAGGGCGTCGGCGATCACGGTTGTGAGTACATGACGGGCGGCGTCGCCCTGATCTTGGGCGAGACGGGCGGAAACTTCGCCGCAGGGATGTCCGGCGGCGTCGCCTATGTCCTCGATGAGGCCGGACGTTTCGCAGGGCGGTGCAACCGTGCGATGGTGAGCCTGACCGAGCCGGATGAGGAGGATAAAAAGCAACTGAAATCGTTGCTGAAAAAACATCTCGCCTACACCGGCAGCGACGTGGCCAAACGGCTCCTGAATAATTTTTCCGCCTCGGTCGCCTCCTTTGTCAAGGTGATGCCGGATGATTATCGGAAGGTTCTGTCGGCGACCGTTGCGAAGATCGGCAAGAGCGGGCGAGCCGTCAATTGATCGATCCGCCGGCGATGAAACGGCATCGAGGGAATCGCGCGGAAAGGAGCGCAAGATGGGAAAACCAACCGGATTTTTGGAATATGAAAGGCGAGAGGCGGCTTACCGCCCCGTGGCCGAACGGATAGGGGACTGGGACGAATTCATCATACCCCACGAAACCGATGAACTGAACACGCAAAGCGCGCGGTGCATGGACTGCGGCGTGGCGTTCTGCCATGCGGGCTTCGTGGTGGACGGCCTACCCATCGGATGCCCGCTCTGCAACCTCATACCCGAGATCAACGATCTGGTCTATCGCGGAGAAACAGAGAAAGCCTATGCGAGGCTTTCAAAGACCCATCCCTTTCCGGAGTTCACCTCCCGCGTATGTCCGGCCCTATGCGAGGGTTCCTGCACCTTGGGGGAATATGAGCCACCCGTGACCGTCAAGGCGATCGAGCGGTTTGTCGTCGATGAGATGATGCGATTGGGCAAGGTGCGCCCCCGCGTATCAGGGATCAACTCCGGCAAACGCGTGGCGG
>JAISGB010000033.1 GCA_031263335.1 Eubacteriales Family XIII. Incertae Sedis bacterium | reverse complement strand
GCGGGGATCCCCGTCAGGACATAGGTGAGGATCGCCTTGCAGACGGCGCCGACGAGCAGGTTGACCACGGGCGTCATCTGCCGCTCCACGCCCTGCAGGACGCCCGTCAGCGTCTGTATCGACATGAAGAAGACGATGCCCGACGACAGGATGAACAGACTGGGCGCCGCGGCCACCGCGTCCTCGATCCGCGCGGGATAGAGCAGTTTCATGATCGGCTCGGACAGCGTCATGAGGCCGACGGCGCAGGGTAGGCCGAGCAACATCGTCGTCCGTATCCCCAACACCACATTGTGACGCAGAAACGGCATATCCTCCGTCTTGAACGCGGTCGTGACGGTCGGCACCAAGCTGATGGCGATGGCCTGCGTGACGACCTGCGGCAGATTGATGATCGGAGCCGCCATGCCCGTGAGTTGGCCGTACATCGCCCGCACCTGCTCCGGTTCCCAACCGGCGTCGGAGAGCCGGTTCGCCACGATCGCCAGATCGATATTGCTCATGATGGGCATGATGGCGGAACCGATGGTGATCGGCACGGAGATCGCGAAAAGCAGATAGAGGACGCGCGAAAGCGATTGGCGTTCGCCTCGGAAAGCCCGACGGCTCTCCGCGATACGCGTCTTAAAAGACTGTTGTTTCATGACGCCGCGATAGATGATCAGAATGAGGATGAAGCCGGCCGCCGCGCCCGCCGTCGCGCCGAACATGGCGCCCGCAGCCGCATATTCCTTGCCCGAGGCCACGAGAAAAAACGCGAGCAAGAGGCCGATGAGGACGCGAAAGAACTGTTCGACGATCTGGACGGCGGCGGAGGGTTTCATGTTCCGCATACCTTGGAAATACCCCATATAGGCCGACATGACGGTGACGAAGAACAGAGCCGGAGCGATGGCCCTCATGGCGTAGACCGCGCCGCTCAGCGTCTCTACATAGCCGATGACGAGGTCCGCGCCAAGAAAGAGGGCGAGAAAGAGCGCCGCGCCGAGGACGGTCATGACCGCCAAGGAGACGCGGAACACGCGATGGGCGCCGTAGTAGTCCTTAAAGGCGACGCGCTCGGAAACCATGCGCGAAACGGCCACGGGAAATCCCGCGATGGAAATGGTCAGAAGCAACGTGTAGACGGGGTAGACGGCCTGATAGTAGCCCATCCCCTCCGCGCCGATGAGGTTTGCCAGCGGAATCCGAAAGAACGCGCCCAAGATCTTCGAGATAACGCCGGCGGCGGTGAGGATCAACGCGCCGTGCATGAAGGTCTTTTTAACCATGCAACGCTCCGAGGATGCGATTGACCGCTCGGGCGCATTCGGCTTCGACCCGCTCCGTGTCGATGGTCGTCCACCGCCCGGCTTCATAGAGGATCCTGCCGTCCACCATGGTGAGCGCCACATCGCCGCCCGACGCGGAATAGATCAGGTTGTTGCGGATGTCGTGGACAGGATGCATGTGGGGACCCGACACGTCAAAGACGACCAAATCCGCCCGGAAACCCGCCTCCACGCGACCGCAGTCGTCCCGCCCCTGCGATAACGCGCCGGCTGAGGTGGCCGCGCGCAGGGTCTGCGCCGGCGTGATGGATGTGGGATCGCCCTTGCGTTCCTTGTTCAGCAAGGCGAAGAATTTCATCTCTTCGGACATGTCCAAGCTGTTGTTGCTTGCGACGCTGTCTGTGCCGATGGCTACATTGACGCCCCGTTCGAACAGGGCGGGAACATCGCAAACGCCGCCGGCCAATTTCAGGTTGCTGACGGGACAGGAGGCGACCGTGGCGTTACGCGCGGCGAGGATATCCATGTCGCCCGGCTCCGCCCACACGCAATGCGCGGCCGTCGTCCGTGTGCCGAACAGGCCGAGTCCGTCAAAATACGCGACCGGCGTAAGGCCGCCGCGCCGTCCCTTGCAGGACTCGTGTTCGGCCCGCGTCTCCGAAATATGCACGTGCATGTGCGCGCCCTTTTCGGCGGCGTACTCCGCGACGCGGCGCGCGACCGCAGACGACGAGGTGTATTCCGCGTGGATGGACATATCCACGCGGATGCGCCCTTCTTCCGCGCCGTGAAATTGTTCATACAGCCGCGTGGCCTCTCGAAAGCGTTCGAGTCCGTCCGCGTCCTCCTCGTCCGGATCCGAGACGATTCCCCGACCGATGTTGGCCTTGATCCCGCTCTCGGAGACGGCGCGTACCATATCCTCGCAGAACGAGTACATGTCGGTGGAGGAGACGATGCCGTACCGCAGGGATTCCGCCGCCGAGAGCAGGGTCGCCCAATAGACGTCCTCGCCCGAAAGCCGGTCCTCGAAGGGAAATATCTTCTTCGTCAGCCAATCGTCCAACGCCATATTCTCGCCGTAACCGCGCATGAGCGACATGGGCGAATGGGCGTGGGCATTGCAGAATCCCGGCGCGAGCAGACGTTCCCTGCCGTCCAAGACCCGATCGAAGGCGCCGGCGGGCGGCGCGGCGCCGACATGGACGATCCGCTCCCCGCGGACGGCCACATAACAATGCCTTTTGACTTCGTCAGGCGTCAACACCGTAATATCCCTGAATAATGTATTCACGCGGACTCCTTGTCCATATACTCCAATATCTTCTCCAACAGCTTGTTCATATCCTCCTCCGCGCCGATGGATATGCGCAGGAAATTGTCGATCCTCGACCTGTCGAAATACCGGACGAGGATGTTGTTCTCCTTAAGGAACGCGTACAGCGCGCGGGCGG
>JAISGB010000005.1 GCA_031263335.1 Eubacteriales Family XIII. Incertae Sedis bacterium | reverse complement strand
TTGTATTCTTTTTGTGATAGAATGTATCATTATCTTGGCCGCGCAATGCCAAGTACGGAGGAACGGATTTGCCGAAATTATCGATTGTCATTCCCGTATATTATAATGCGGAGAGTTTGAACGATCTTTATGAAGATCTGTTGGATCGGGTCGTTCGTAAACTGTCCGATGAGGTTGAAATGGTCTTTGTCGACGACGGTTCCGGCGATGACAGTTGGGCTGTGTTGCAATCGTTGGCCGCAAAGGATGAACGGGTGAAGATCATACACCTTTCTCGCAATTTCGGCGCGCATGCCGCTATTCTGTGCGGTTTGACCCATTCGTCGGGAGATTGCGCCGCCGTAAAGGCCGCCGATATGCAGGAGCCGGCATCGATCATCCTCGACATGTATAAAAGCTGGAAGAGGGGCAATCACGTGGTGTTGGCGCTCCGTGAAGCGCGGGATGACGGCGCGATCAACGACGCTTTGGCAAACCTGAATTATTGGATTGTGCGAAGGGTCGCGATCCCCAACCTGCCCAAGGGCGGCTTTGACGTCTATCTGTTGGATCGCAAGGTGATTCATGTGCTCACCGACATGAACGAGACGAACAGCGTTCTCGGCGGGCAGATACTCTGGACGGGTTTTCGGACGGGTACGGTTTCCTATGTCAGGCAACAGCGGCGTCATGGCAAGAGCCGATTTACCTTTAAGAAAAAATGGAAGCTCGCGATGGATTCGATCTTCAGTTTTACTATGTTTCCGATCCGTGTCGTGACCGGCATCGGCGCGATTTCTTTTGTCGGTTCCTTGGTGTTCGCGATCGTCGTTTTGATCAAATGGTCGCTTGGTCGGATAGGCGTACCGGGTTGGACCACGCTGTCCATCATCAGCCTGTTCAGTTTCAGCATCATCATGTTGACGCTCGGATTGTTGGGCGGATACCTGTGGCGCGCCTTTGAATCCGGCCGCAACAGGCCCTTGTATATCATTGAGGATACAAATATCGAGAAAAAAACGGAGCGTTGAGGTCGATGCGGAAGCGTCCGGGCATTTTTACACGAACAAACATCATCTTCGGGGTGTTTTGCCTTATCCTGTTTTCGATATTGACTGTTTTGAATTACAGACAGGCGATCGGTTACGCAGGGGGATATGCGAGCGATGTCCGGGCTTATCTGCCCGAGGAATACGGATCTTCCGTATTTCGGATCATCCCTTTGGTGTTTCAATGGTTGTATGAGCCGGGCGGTACGGTTCTCGGGATCGCTTTTTTCATGTCCGCCGTGACCTGTGGCGTGATCGTGGTTGTAAGGATCTTTGTTGGATTTCTTCTGCGCAGGGAAGGCATCGAGGAAAAATCGCGCATGGTTCCCGTGATGTCGGCGGCCTCTATTTTTGCTATGTCTGTTTATCTGCCGAAAATACATGAGTATTTCTACATCGGCGCGTGGTCCGGCTTCCCGTGGCACAATCCTCCGTATCAGTTGATGGTATGTTTTTCGCTGTTGAGCCTACTGTTTTTCTTTAAATTGTATGATCGTTATCCGGTTGAAAGTTCGCGCAATATGTGGCCTGCTTTTGTCGCCTTCGCTTTGGCTGTTTTTGTTTCCGTCGGCGCGAAACCGAGCTTTGTGTTTGGATTCTTCCCGTTGATGGCGATTCTCCTTCTTCGCCGGATGATCAAAAAACATGAAAGCGTGCCATTTTCTCGAAGATTTGCGCGGGCTGTGCCGTTCGGGGTAGCCCTCCTTCCTTCGGTCGCCTACCTGATCTATTTCTATTTTGCGGACGCGGCGGAAACCGCGTCGGGCGGGATAGCGATCAACTTTGCGTATCTGTATAAGATGGCCGGCGACCCTGTGTTGAAACCGATCTTGGGTTTGGCGTTTCCGCTTTGGATATTATGTTTTCATGTCAAGAAACTTCGGACAAACATCATCTATGTCATGGCGTGGTTGATGTTTGCCGTAAATCTTGCGATCTATTTATTGTTTGTCGAGGCCGGCGAAAGATTCTTGCACGGGAATTTCGGATGGGGACTCCTCTTTTCCGTGTTCTTCCTCTTTGTCGCCGGCATAAGCCTGTACGCGGAAGATTGGATAAGCGTCAAGAAGATCGGCGCAAACACGCAGAAGAAAATATGCTTGGGGGTCGGAGGCTTACTCTTTGCGGCCCATCTCATCTCCGGCCTCGTGTTTTTCTCGTATGCTGTTGGGGGGAAAGGGTATTGATCCGATCGCGCCGTAATAATTGACGTGATAAACGTATTTTGATATGATCTACCCACGGCGCGTCGGGGAGGATATTCGACGCGATGATGATATGATGTATCGTGGCCGGGGTTCGTTGCTTTCAAGTTGCGGCATTTGGGAAAGGTTTGGATATTTGAGATTATTGCAGGGAAAAACCGCTGTCGTCACGGGTACGCGTCGCGGGATCGGCGGACGGATACTGGAACGGTTTGCCGAAAACGGAGCCGATGTTTGGGCGCACGCTCGGACGGAGAGCGCCGAACATGAAGAATTTGCGCGCAACCTGTCCGCAAGACACGGTGTCGCCGTGAACCCCATATATTTTGACATGACGGATCGCGACGCGATGTTCGACGCGGTAAAGACGATCCGATCATCCGGATCCGGCGTGGATTGCCTCGTCAACAATGCGGGCGTCACGCACAACGCGCTCTTTGAGATGTCCAAGGAAGAGGAGCTGCGCAATGTGATGGAGACCAATTTTTTCTCGGTCTATTTTTTTACGCAATACATGGTTCGGCTCATGTTAAAGAAGGGTTGCGGCAGCATTGTCAACATTTCATCCGTGGTGGGCTTGGACGGACACAAGGGCCAATCGGCCTATGGCGCGTCCAAGGCGGCCGTCAATACATTGACACGGACGCTGGCCTTGGAGTTGGGCGGCAAGGGGATCCGCGTCAACGCCGTCGCGCCCGGGATGACGGAGACGGATATGGTGACGACTTTGCCGGATGTGACGCGCGACAATGCGCTTCGAGAGGTTGAATACTTGGTTCCCATGGGGCGCTTCGGCGTCCCCGACGAGATAGCGGAAGTCGTGTTGTTCCTGTCGTCGGATCTTTCGAGCTTTGTCACAGGACAGATCATTCGCGCCGATGGGGGATTGATATGAAGCATACGGAAATCCGGCGCCTTGAAGAGGCGGCGCGAAACGCGCGCATCAACGTATTGAAATTGGCAAACGCCGCCGGGGCAAACGGAGCGCATATCGCGTCGTCCCTGTCTCCGGTCGATATCTATACGGCATTGTTCCAAAAGGTCATGCGCTTTACAACGGGCAATCCGCACGACCCGGACAGGGATCGCTTTGTCCTGAGCAAGGGACACGGGGCGCTCGGGTATTACGCGGCGATGTACGAAGCGGGCATGATCTCGAAGGAAGAATTGCTGTCCTTTGAAGTCAACGGAGGGGGGTTCCCCGGGCAACCTTCCAGAAACATAGACTACGCCATCGAGTATTCGGGCGGCAGTCTGGGCTTGGGCTTGTCGTTTTGCAACGGACTCGCACTCAGCAAAGACTGCAAGGGAAGAGGTTATCGCATTTACGCGCTGTTGGGCGATGGGGAGCAGGACGAGGGCATCGTATGGGAGAGCGCCATGTTTGCGGGCTATCATAAACTCTCGGCCGTCACCGCCGTCATCGACAACAACCATATGCAATTGGACGGATTCACGAAGGACATCCTGTCGTTCGACGCCGCGGGCATGTGGGCGGCGTGCGGTTGGGAGGTGATCGAGTGCGACGGGCACGATCCGCAGTCCCTGTGCGACGCGTTCGGCGGAAGGGGTTCGGACCGGCCTTGCGCGATCATCGCCCATACGACGAAGGGCAAGGGCGTTTCTTTTATCGAGAATGCGCGGGAATGGCATCATGGGAGGCTCTCCGACAAGCAATTGGCGGAGGCGCTGGCGGAGATGGGAGCGGGAGGCGCGGACGATGGATGTTAATCCGAGGATGATTCGGACGTGTTCGATATTGGGGCAACGAGGCTCGGTCGGCGTCGCGATGTTGGATTTGGCGAGGCGGGATGAGCGGATCATTGCCTTGGTCGCGGATGTGGGCAGTCCGTCGGGGTTGGATCGGCTGAGCGCCGAACTGCCCGCCCAATTCATGAATGTGGGCATTGCGGAGCAGAACATGATCGGTGTGGCCGCAGGGCTTGCGGCGGGAGGGCATATCCCCTTTGCCTTCACTTTGGCGAATTTTGCCGCGATGCGGGCTTGCGAGCAGGTCAGGCATTTCATGGGATACATGAAAGAAAATGTAAAGCTGGTCGGATTCGGCGGTGGGTTCGCGATGGGGATGTTCGGCAACACGCATTACGGCGTCGAAGATATCGGCGCGTTGCGCTCCATCGAACATCTCGTGATGCTGTCCCCCGCCGATGGGTTGTCCGCCGCAAAGGCTGTGGAATCCGCAGCAAATATAGACGCGCCGGTATATATCAGGCTCACCGGACTCATCAACACGCCGATCGTCTATGCCGAGGATTACGACTTCAAGATCGGCAAGGCGTTCCGATTGAAGGAAGGCAAGGATGTCGCCGTCATCTCTGCGGGCGTTGTGACCGCAAACGCGCTCAAGGCGGCGGAAATATTGGAAAAAGACCATGGTGTTTCCGCAACGGTGATCGATATGTCCACCTTGAAGCCGATCGATGAGGATATGATGCGGGAGATCGGCGGAGTCGGCCTCATCGCAACGGTTGAAGAGCACAATATCATCGGCGGACTCGGCAGTGCGGTATCGGAATATCTTGCGGCGCGCGATGATCCTATGCCGATCCTTCGCATAGGCGTCACGGGCGGGTATTTGCCTGCAGGCGACTATGCATATAAGATCGAGCAATACGGCTTGGATCCGGCATCGATTGCGAATAAGATTATGGCGAAATACGGATCGGCG
>JAISGB010000227.1 GCA_031263335.1 Eubacteriales Family XIII. Incertae Sedis bacterium | reverse complement strand
AGCAACAGGAGGGGGATCAACGGCGCGCAGACGAGCAGAATGAGCGCGGCGCGCAGATTCAGCGGCGCGAGGATCACGAACAGCGTCAGCGGCGCGATCAGGGCGTAAAAAAGTTGGGGAATGTACTTGCCGAAGTAGACCTCAAGCTGATCGACGCCCTCCGTGGCCGTCTGAAACGCGTCGGCGGTGGAAAGGGTCTCGGAATAGGCGCCGCCGAGCGCGAGCAACTTTTCGTAGATCTTTTCACGGAAACGCCGTTTGACGCCCGAGGAGGCGCGAAACGAGGCGCGCGCGGACAGAATATTGCAGAGCGCGCGGACGAGGGCGGCGGCGAGACAGACGGCCAAGGTGATCGCGAGCGTCCGCGCGGTGGCCGTTTCGTCCGCGATCCGACCGATGAAGATCGAAACGCCTATGACGCCGATCGATCCGGCGAGCAATCCGAACCATTGTGCGGCGACCATCGCCGCGATCTTTCTCTTCGTCCCCTCCGCAAAACGCAAGAGGCGTATGCCGGTCATGTCGATCCTCCTTAAATTAGCTTATACTAACTTATCATTCAAAAATACGGACGCGCTCAAGCGCCGCATCCGTCCCGGCGTTTTCTTCCCGATGGGTTTTCAACGACCGTTTCTAAATTTACCGGAATTTCCGCCAACCGTCAAGCAACTACATCAAAACTATTCATTACTATTCAGACATGCGCAGGATTTTTTTCGCAGAGTGCGTGCTTTTGCACAGGTTCCGCGCGGAGCGTACTTCGAGGTACGTGAGCACGGGTTCTGTGTAAAAGTGCGTGCTATGCGGAAAAAAGACAAGCATGTCTGAATAGTTACAACTGTTCGACTTTGATTGCGCCCAATACCGTCCGCATATCATCCACATGCAAAGTCTGTCGCCGCGAATCCTCGGGCATGGCGGCGGCGGTGACAAGGACAAACCGTACGCCTCCCTTTGAAAGCAAGCTCGCGAGGCATTGTCCCGATTCATCGACAAAGCCGGTCTTGCCGCCCAAGACGGCCCCTGTATCCGCTTCGGCCCCGACGGCCGCCCCCGACGTCTGCGCCTCCCCTTCGGCCTCCGGCTCCGGGAAGATATTGTTTTTCATTTCCAATCCGTTCGGATGGGCGGCGGAAGGCGCGGCGGTGTGCCGGGGCGACGTAAATATGTCGGAAAATACACGGTTCCGCAGGGCATAGTCCAAGAGGAGGGCGATGTCGGACACGGTCGAATAGTTTTCCTCGCTGTGAAGCCCGACGGGATTCGTGAAGTGTGACGACGTCATGCCGATCTCCGCCGCCTTCGCGTTCATGAGCGCGACGAACGCGTCTGCGTCGCCCGCGGTTTCCTTCGCCAAGGCCGAGGCGCATTCGGATCCCGACGGAAGCATGAGTCCGTAGAGCAGATCCGTCAGGCTCACGCGATCCCCCGCCCGATATCCCGCGATGGTCGCGCCATCCGCATAATAATAACGAAAATCCCCATCGACGAGGGTGATCGTCTTGTCCGGATCCGAGATATTCTCAAGGACGGTGATGGCGGCCAGAATCTTTGTCATCGACGCCGGGTAGATCCGTTCGGCCGGATTCTTTTCCATCAGGATCTGGTTGTGCAGATAGGGCTTCTCCTGCATATCCCCGGATCGGGAGGGCAGATCCGTCCAAGAACCCATTCCCTCAAAGCCGTCGCTTTCCTGCGGCAGACGGAGCAGGATATAATACGCGCTGTGAAGCGGCGCCGACAAATTGACGGAAGCCTGTACGCTGACGGCCGTTTCCTCGGCGGAATCCTTCGCCTGCTCGATCGCCTCGTCGATTCTGTGCTCCCGAAAGGTGTCACTCACCTTGAGCGCGGTAAAGATCAGGGCGATCGCAACGAACAGTATGAGCGCGGCCTGTATGCCTTCCCGCCGCCGCCGCATCGCTTTTCTTCTGTATTTCCTCTTGTTGACTTCCGAAAAATCCAATGCGGCGCTCTCCCGCGAAAACCGGCTCCAAACAAACCCGCGCCCGATCACGCGTGTTGACGCGCCATCGAACCGACGCGTCAACACGTCGGGATAACAGGTCAATTCATTTTATCACGGGCGACGCCATATATTCAAGGCTCCGACAACTTTAAAGATAACTACTCGACGGTCACGCCATTTTATTATCGGCGAAGAATGAACTCCATGCGGACGGGATTGTGATCCGAACCTTCGTAATCCGTGTCGATGTTGTGTGTGACGGCCTCCACGTTGTCCGACACCATGAACCCATCCACCGTGACTTGGTAGTTGACGCCTTCGACATAGGGAATGCTGCTGTCCCGATCCGTCGCGACCTTGTCCGCGTTGTCCGCGACCAGCATCGTGAAGCCCTCCGGAACCATCGCTTCATCGAAGGGCTGCGCCCATGGCGGACGTTCCATTTGCCCCATAAACGCGTCGATGGAACCGCCGAGCGCGTGATTGAAATCCCCGCCAACGATCACCCAATTCCCCGCGGCGTATTCCTTTGAAACCAGATCCCCGAGCAACGCCATCTGCGCCTCGCGTATCTTGCCGCCCTTGTCATAGGCGGAGGTGTGGACATTGATCAGCACCAATTCGCCGATGATCGCCTTCGCCGCTTCCCCCGGGGCCGCCTCGCCCTGCGCGGGGGCGTCGGCCACGACGGCCAAGCGGTTCACGGTAAAACAGCGATCCAGATCGAAGAACTTTGTCGGAAAGGCGTTGCTGACCGGAAAACTCCGGCGTACGGCGCCTTCTATCCGATATTTGCTGATCGTGAGAAGGCCGGAATCCTTGATATATCCGATGGGTTTCGTGGGAGGGTAAAGCAGATAGGCGGTGTGGAAATTGGTCGCGTATGTCCAAGAGAGCAGATTCGACCCCCCCTCGGACGCGAGGAAATCCGCCGAAAACGCATCGACGATCCGCTTCCGTTGATCCACATTGTAACTGCGATCGGCGGCCACATCCACCTCCTGGAACAGCGCAATGTCGGGATCCTCGTCCAACGCTCGGCGAATCACGGCGTCCGTATTTCGCTCCGCAGCCTCCTCGCTCGCAGCGCGGCTCATCGCGCCGACGGTTTTCGTACCGTCATTCATCGCCCCCTTGTCCATGAAAAATGAAAAGTCGTGATCATAGGCGCCGAACCCGATGTTGAAGGTAAAGGCCGTATACTTGGTGTTCGTCTCAAAGGTATGACGCACAAGGGCGGTAACTTCCGAGGGCGCGTCGCCGGCGGGATTCCCCGGGGTGTCGGACGAAGCCGGCGTCGGGACGGAGAGGTAATCGACGCCCAACTCGAGATGATCCGCAATGCGTTCGTAATTCAACTGAAGATAGAGAACATAACCGCCAAAGACAACGATGATCGCGATGATGATCACGAGCAGGACTTTCAGTCCGGACTTGAGTGTTCCCATATCCCTTCCTTAAGTATGCGTTAATATTTCGAGTCGTCGTCCGCGCCGTCATATCCCTGCGGGGCGACGGCTTCCGTCGGCGCGACGTCGCTTGGGCGAACATTTTGCGGAACGGCGTATCCTGCGGCGACGCCGGGGACGATGCCCGCGATCGGCCGTTCGTCCTCGACGATAAAGCGATCCACCATCTTGATGAGCATATCAGCCTGCGTGGTCATCTCATCGCTGGCGGCGGCGCTCTGTTCCGCTGTGGCGCTGTTCTGATAAACCACGTTTGTGAGCTGTGTGATACCCTTGTTGATCTCGTCGATGGCGACGCTCTGATCCGAGGTGGCGCGCGCGATCTCGTTTACCACCGACGTACTGTCGTTGATGCCCCGGACGATGGTGTTCAGATAATCGGACGTATCCTTCACGATGACGGATCCGAGCTTGGATTTGCTCAGCGTGTTGGCGATCATGTCGTTGCTGTCCTTGGCCGCCGCGGCGCTCTTGGTCGCGAGGTTCCGCACCTCGTCGGCGACGACGGCAAACCCCTTCCCGTGCTGTCCGGCGCGGGCGGCCTCAACCGCCGCGTTCAGGGACAGGATATTGGTCTGGAACGCGATGTCGTCGATGGCCTTCATCACGGAACTGATGGACTGGCTGGCCGAGTTGATGTCATCCATCGCGTGGGTCATGCGAACCATCTGTTCCCGACCCTCTTCGGCGCTGTTCCTGATATTTCCGGCCAATTCCGTGGCGCGTTGCGATCTGCGGGCGTTTTCCTCCGCCTGTCCCGCGATATCCCCCACACCGGCGAGCAGTTCCTCGACGGCCGCAGACTGCTCTGCGGTGGATTGCGCCAAGGTCTGCGCGCCCGAAGAGAGTTGATTGGCGCTGACGCTGAGTTGGCCCATCGCCGTCCGAATCTCACGAACCATCTCGTTGAGGTTGTTCACAACGGCGTTGACCGCGTTCCCGAGGGTATCGTCCTCCCCCGTAAGCGTAGCCCGCACCGTGAGATTGCCCGTCGCTATCACCTCAAGCGTCGCCACCTTCGAGATGATGTCGTCCATCATCTTTTCGAAAGCGGAGGCCAATTCGCCAAGCTCATCGGTGTATTTGCCTCGCGCGCGAACACGAGAGATCAAATTCTCCGAAAAATTGAAATTCCCCGTGTTCCCCGCCTGCAGAGCCACACTCGTGATATCCGACACGGGGCGCAGGATAAGCTCGATCAGACGGGATGTGACAACCCCCGCCACAATGAAACCGACGATCATCACCGCAACCAACACGATGCAAGAGACCAAGAACCGCCGATAATGCAGATCGCCAAACGCGTTATAATATATGAAAAATATGCCCAACAGACCTACAATTACGGTCAGCACGGCAAGGATCAAAAACGTCAAGCGCACCTGCGTCCCTATTTTTGTTCTCTTAACTTTTGACAACGTACACCTCCGATTTTGTGCATTTGGCGCAAACAAAGCGTATAGTTCCCGGCGCTCGACAAGGAAAAACGCACCGGGGCTTGGTTTGATTATATAGTACGAATATTCTGATTGCAAGAGCGTTTGACATTCCGCCCACGTATTGATATCATTTAAATAAAGTTGGATTTGATCGAGGTGTATTATAGATGGTCGACAGCAATTTTGAAGAAGAAGCGCGGCGTCAATTTCGGGAAGCGTTGTTTACCGACGGGATCCGTCTCGGCGGGATCGGCGACGCGGACGATCCGGACGCGGACAAAGTGCAAACGGGCGACGAAACCCTTCCGGTAACGGAGGACGCGCCGGCGCCGTTCGTGGATGCGGACGGAAAGATCAAGCTGAGCGATATAGAAAAATACTTGGACTTCATGGTGGAGAAGAAGGTCGCCGAAGCCCTCCGCAGATACAATATACCCGTCCAACCTCCCGTCGCCGAAACGCCCAAAGCAGAGATCGCGGAAACGAAACCCGAAACCGAGGCGGAACCGGACGATTCCCTGTTCGCGCGGATCGAAGGGGCGCCCGTACTCGTGGGCGACTTTACGGCGCCGGTCGCGCCGGCGGAACCCGTCGTTGCGCCGACGGAGTCCATCATTGCCCCGGCGACGCCCGACGCCGTCGCGGAAGGATTGTTCGCGACACCGTTCGGATCGCTCGAATCCATCGTCTCGCCATTCACATCCCGGGAACCGATCGCGGAAGCCACTACCGTTGCGCCGGAACCCGTCGCAGAAACGCCGATCGTTATATCGGGGCCGATCGCGGAAGCCCCGATCGTTGTGCCGGAACCGATCGCGGAAGCCCCGATCGTCGCGCCGGCGACCGAGCCGGACGCCTCCGTTCGGACACAGACGGATACACGGCCGGAGACCGCCGACGAGGCGTTCTCGCGGGAGATCAATAAGACGTTCGGTCCCCGCAGCGCCGGAGGCAGCATTTCCTTCGATTCAAACAGGCCGCAGGTGAAGGACATCACCGACAAGTTCGCACCCATCACGGAGGAGATTAACGCGGAGCAACGGGCGGAGCAGACATTCGAGGAAAAGTTCGATCAAATCGCTCGCCGCGCGGACGGAAAAGGCGACGAAGTCGAGCTTGACACGGACACCATTCTCGAACAGAAAATCCGAGAGGCGTTTGAGCCGGAAGAGGAACAGCCGGCGACGGCAATATTCCCGCAAAAGACCGACGCGGAGCGCGCGCCGGCGTACAAGCGGGAAAGGAAAAGAAGATATGGGTTCTTCGGGAAGGCCGAAAAACAAAAGGTTGAACCATTTGAGCCAAGCACACCCGATGGGGGTGTCGCGACGGCGGAGCAACAGACCGGAAACGACAAACTCGTCTTTTTGCTCGTAGCCATCTTGGTCGTCGGCGCCGTCGTCACGGGCATACTCGGCAACAGGGGTATGTTGGACATAAGTACGTACGTTCAGTGGATAAGGGACACCTTCGGAAACCTCTTCGGAGGATAAAGGAGAGGTAACTATCGCGACCGTTGCGTAGTTTTGATTTAATTATTTTGAGGAGTAACGGAGGATCAGCGATTGTTCAATTGTGGATTCGAGTCAAAAAAGTTCGGCGGTGAATGGGCGTAACGCCCATTTTTTCTATTCCCGCGAGATGGGCTTTCGTACCGTAACCCTTGTTGGACGCGAACGCGTAACCGGGATAGACGGCGTCGAAGCGGATCATCAGCCTGTCCCGCGTGACCTTGGCCACGATGGACGCCGCCGCGATGGATACGCTCTTTTGGTCTCCCTTGATGATGGCGGTACCGGGTATGCCGGACTCCGGCAACTTCACGGCGTCCACGAGGATGTGATCGATGCGCGCGCCCAACATTTCACCCGCTCGGACGAGCGCGGCCAACATGGCTTCCTTGGTCGCGTTCAGGATGTTGATCTCATCTATGCGTTCGTTGTCCGTCAGGCCGACGCCCCACGCGAGCGCGCGCTCCGTGATAAGCACATACAGCGATTCTCTCTTTTTCTCGGAAAGTTTCTTGGAGTCGTCGACCCCGAGGACATCAATATCTGCGGGAAGGACGACGGCGGCGGCGCAGACCGGGCC
>JAISGB010000219.1 GCA_031263335.1 Eubacteriales Family XIII. Incertae Sedis bacterium | reverse complement strand
AATGAAAGTATTGGTAATCAACTGCGGAAGTTCTTCCCTTAAGTATCAAGTGTTGGATATGACGAACGAGACCTTGCTTGCCAAGGGGCTTGTGGAACGGATCGGTTTGAACGGTTCGGTATTGAAACACGAAAAGACCAATGTGGACGACAAACTCATTCGGGAAATACCGATGGACAATCACAAGGCGGCGATCGAGAACGTGGTGGAGGCGCTCTCCGATCCCGTGTACGGCGTCGTGAAGCGTATGGATGAGATCGGCGCGGTCGGCCATCGCGTGGTTCACGCAGGGGAAAAATACGCGTATTCCGTCGTGATCGACGAGGAGGTCATCGCCGCCCTCGAGGAATGCGTGGAATTGGCGCCCCTGCACAATCCGCCGAACCTCCTCGGCATAGCGGCCTGCCGCGAGCTGATGCCGAACACGCCGATGGTCGCGGTATTCGATACCGCCTTTCATCAGACCATGCCCCCCGAGTCCTACGTCTACGCGATCCCCTATGAGTATTACGAGAAATATGGCATCAGGCGCTACGGCTTTCACGGCACGAGCCAGAAATACGTATCGGGGCGGGCGGCCGACATCCTCGGCGTCAACATCGACGATCTGAAGCTGATCACCTGCCACCTCGGCAACGGCGCGAGCGTCTCCGCGATCAAGCGCGGCAAGTGCATCGATACGTCCATGGGCTTCACGCCGTTGGCGGGCTTGGCGATGGGTACGCGTTCGGGCAGCATCGACCCCGCCATCATCTCCTTCATCGCGGACAAGGAGGGCATCTCCGCGGACAGCGTGCTTGCCATCCTGAACAAGAAGTCGGGCATGCTCGGCGTATCCGGCATCAGCAGCGACTTCCGGGACATCGACGCGGCGATAGAGCAGGGCAATGATCGGGCGGCTCTCGCGCTGAAGGTCTTTGCCCACAGGGTTCGTTACTACATCGGCGCCTACATCGCCGAGATGAACGGAGTGGACGCCAGCGGGGTGCCGGCCGGCGTGGGTGAAAACGACACGAATACGCGGGACGTCATCTGCAGCGAACTCGGCAACCTCGGCATCAAGCTCGACCTCGTGCGGAACAAGGTCCGCGGCAAGGAGGCGATCATCAGCCGGGACGATTCGCGCGTGGCCATCCTGCTCATCCCGACCAACGAGGAACTCGTCATCGCGCGGGATACGTATGAGTTGACGAAATAGCGGCAGGGGACGATGGATTTTTTGGTGAATACCGGAAAACAATGATGATTTTTCAAATCATCGATCCCTTGACAAACGGGCGGGACTCTATATATAATTTAACAGTTGCGCCCGGTTGCGCTTGATTGCAATGACGGTTTTTGCCCCGACGGATCGATCCCGTCTCGTGTACGATAGAACAGAACGGCAAGGAGGTGTGAAGAATGGCAGTCCCAAAGAGGAAAACCTCGAAAGCGAAAAGAGATTCGCGGCGAGCGCCCAACATGAAGATGGCGGCGCCCGGACTCTCCGTATGTCCGCATTGTCACAGCCATAAGCTTCCGCACAGGGTTTGTCCCGTGTGCAATTACTATGATGGCAAAAAAGTGGTCGAGGATTGATCATTGATAAATGTAACGTAGTTCTGATATAACGCTTGTTTAACTCTTGCATTTTTATTCATACGATGTCATCCATGGAATACATGCCCGCTTCTCGTCCTTCGATGAAGCGGGCCGCTTTTAATGCGCCGAGGGCGAATACCTTGCGCGAATAGACCGTGTGGGTGATCTCGATGGTCTCGTCGGGTCCGGCGAACAGGACGGTATGTTGCCCGGGGAGGTTGCCGCCCCGGACGGCGTGGATGCCGATGTCCGTCATCCTGCATTCGTCGCTTTTGCCGTGCCGGCCGTACAGGTAGTCCTTCCGCGCGGCGCAGGCGTCGTTGATGGCGTCCGCAAGCAGGAGGGCGGTGCCGCTGGGGGAATCCGCCTTTCCCGTGTGGTGCTTCTCGATGATCTCGACGTTGAAATTGTCCTCTATGGCGGGGATGGCGCCCCGGCTCATCTTGGCCATGATGTTGACGCCGAGGGACATGTTGGCGGCGTGGAATACGGGTATCTTCCGCGCCGCGTCGCGCATGGCCGCCCATTCGTCCTCGCCCAAGGCCGTCGTCGCCACGACGACGGGGACGCCTGTCGTCTTTGCGCAACGCATCAGCTCCGGTATCGCGCTGTAATGGGAAAAATCGATGATCGCGTCCGCCGGCCCCGCGTACGCGGCCGGCTCGGCGTATACGGGGACGCGCGCGCCCCGGTAGGTCGGGCCGTCGTCCGACGCGGCGATCCGGTCAAACCCCGCGACGACGGCGACGTCGTTCTCCTGCGCCAATGTGTCCAATACGATACGGCCCATTCTGCCGTTGATCCCGTTTATGATGATGTCCATGCCTTCTCCCCGCCGGTCAGACCGACGTCCTTCCGATCAACAATTCCGCGATCTGCACCGCGTTCGTGGCCGCGCCTTTGCGGACATTGTCCGCGACGCACCAGAAATTAACGCCGCTCTCGACGCTGAAATCACGACGGATACGGCCCACGAAGACCTCGTCCCGGCCGGCCGCCTCCCGCGCCAAGGGGTAGACGTTGTTTTGCGGATCGTCCCGTACCGTGATGCCCGGGGCGCCCATCAACAGCGTTCGTATCTCATCCGCGTCCCCGAACGGCTTTTGGAATTCCACATTGATGGATTCGCTGTGGGCGTCGAATACCGGCACCCGGACCGTCGTCGCCGTGACGGAGAGGTTCGCGTCTCCCAGTATCTTGCGCGTCTCCTCGATCATCTTGATCTCTTCCTTCGTATAGCCGTCGTCCGTAAAGACGTCGATGTGGGGCAGGCAGTTCCCCGCGATGGGGTGCGGGTAAGCCTCTGTGATGTCCCGGCCCTTCAACCCCTCTTCCAGATCGCGGATGCCCTTGAGTCCGGAGCCGGAGACGGCCTGATAGGTCGAATAGACGACGCGTTTGATTCCATATCTGTCATACAGCGGTTTCAGCGCCACCACCGCTTGGATCGTCGAGCAGTTCGGATTCGCGATGACGCCGCGGTTCTTCTCGATGTCCCGGGGGTTGACTTCCGGCACGATCAAGGGGACGGCGGGATCCATCCTCCAGTAGCTGCTGTTGTCGACGACCGTCACGCCGTGCTCGGCCGCGATGGGGGCAAACACCCGCGATGTCTCGCCGCCCGCGCTGAACAGGGCGATGTCGACGGGCGTGTCGAACGAATGTTCGGTCAATTCCTCCACGATGTAGGTCTCTCCGTCAAATGTCAGGGATTTGCCCGCCGATTTGGCCGTGGCCAACATGCGGACCTGCCCGTGGGGGAAGCCCCGTTCCTCCAACACCTTCAGGAACGTACCGCCCACGAGGCCCGTCGCCCCGACGATGGCCAAGTTCGGTTTTTCGTTGTATGCCCTCATAATCGCCTCCGTTCCGCATAAAAACTCGAGGGACGACGCGCGTCCGCCCGATCGGCGCCCGAGGCGGAGGCAAACGCCGCCCGACTCGCGCGCAAGGATATCCCTGTTTGCCGTTTCGTTTCGATCCGCGGAACCCTGTCCGCGAGACTTGGGACACATTATACACTATTTGGCGGGACGCCGCGACTTTTTGACATAAGATTGTAACAGAACGCGGGTCGGCGCTGTGATATGATCGAGAAAACACGGCGCATGAAAGGACAGTGAAAGGGAGGGTAAGATGCCAATTTGGGAAGCGATCGTTCTGGGGCTTGTACAAGGGCTTGCGGAGTTTCTGCCTGTCAGCAGCTCCGGACATCTGGCGCTCCTGCAACATTTCTTCGGCATTGAGGGCGAGCGGGTGCTGACCTTTACGGTCCTG
>JAISGB010000088.1 GCA_031263335.1 Eubacteriales Family XIII. Incertae Sedis bacterium | reverse complement strand
AGGGCATCACCGGAAAGGACGCCGAACACTATCTCGACGAGGCGAACATCACCACCAACAAGAACGCGGTCCTGAACGATCCCTACGGACCCAATGTCACCGGGGGTGTCCGGCTCGGTACGCCGGCGATGACGACGCGCGGCTTCAACGAGCGTGACGTAGCGCTGACCGCGGAGGCCATCGCCATGGTGTTGGATCATCCGGGCGACGCGGTCTATGCCGCAAAGGCGAAGGCGATCGTCAAGGAATTGACCGAGTCCCACCCGTTGTACTTCAAGGGATATTGATCCCATCCGCAGAGAAAGGGTTCCGGCGGTTGATTTTATTCGAAAGTATCTGCAATGATCCGATCGTGGCGAAAGCGAAAACGTTGTTTGACGCCTTCCTCGGCGGCGCTCGGGATTCCGTACGCGCCGTTTCGTCCCGTGACGGCGTCGATCCGGACATCTCTCTCTATTACGAACTCCAAAAGGCGATGTTGGATATGGCCGGCGACGAAGAGGTGAACGCGAATTATTGGCAGAACTATATGTGCAAGCTGATCGGCCCCGCGGACAACGCCTTCAGCCGTATGGCCGAACGAGGTTCCTTTGTCGCATCCTCGGCGGCGGAGGATGCGGAGACGCGCATTGTTGCGGACGACGTAAACGGAACGCTTGGCGCGGAGGCGCGCGCTTCGGTTCCCGCGAACATGGCGGAGGCCGTATTCGCGTTGGCCGTCAAGGAACTGTCGGAGATACGGCGCGTCTACAACTATGATTTTTCGGCGCTGTGCGACGCGATATCGGATCGCATCGGCGTCTCCTTGCACGCGGAGAATTTCGCGGCGTTGCCCGCGTTCCCCGCGCATGTTTCCCGCAGACAGGGGATACACGCGGCGTTGTTTGCGACGGATCCGGTTACGGCGGCGACGCGTTTGGCTCGGTATTACCGATCCTTCGGCGCGGGGGCAATCGAGGGATACGACGCCTTTCGATGGGTTGGAGACCTGCGCGGCGTGGATATCGCGGATACCGTCACGATGGACGATCTGATCGGTTGTGCGCATCAGAAACGGGCGCTGATCGAGAACACGGAATTTTTGTTGGAGGGCTTGCCGAGCAACAATGTACTGCTTTACGGCGACAGCGGGACGGGCAAATCCTCGTCGGTCAAGGCTTTGCTCAACAGGTACAAGGATCGGGGACTCAAGCTGATCTCCGTGCCGAAGGAGCGCATAGGCGAACTGACGGAGATATTGGAATGCGTCGGCGGACGCGGACTGAAGTTCATCCTGTTTATCGACGATCTGTCCTTTGAGGAGAACGAGGTCGGCTACAAGTCCTTCAAGTCGGTCATGGAAGGGAATGTCGGCGCGCGGGCGGCGAACACCCTCATCTGCGTCACATCCAATCGCCGCAACATCGTCAAGGAGGTTTGGAAGGATAGGGAAGCCGGCGAGGACATCCATCTCCGGGACAATTTACAGGAAAAACGCTCCCTTGCGGATCGGTTCGGCCTTGTCTTGGTCTACGTCGCGCCCGATAAGCGGGAGTATCTGGAAATTGTGACCGCGCTCGCAAGGAAAGCCGGTTTGAACAAGGATGAAGCGTACATCGAAGAACAGGCGCTCATCTGGGAGCTTCGCCACGGCGGACGCTCCGGGCGCACGGCGAAACAGTTCATCGATCACATGATCGGCGTCGAGGCGTCGGAATCTTTTACACGACAGGGAGGCGCACGCCAATGAGACGGTTTTTCGGCAACAACTTCGCTTTGATCTTCATGTTGATCCTCGTCGCCAGAGCGGTGACGAGAGGCACGATTTTCAACGATCCCCTCGGTTGGCTGATCGACGAGTTGCTTATCCTCCCCGGCATCATCATCGGCATCACCTTCCATGAGTTCGCCCATGCGTTTGCCGCGTACAAGCTCGGCGACAAAACTCCGAAGGCGCAGGGGCGGGTGACGTTGAATCCCTTGGCGCATATCGATCCCGTCGGGCTGATCGCCCTGCTGTTCATCGGTTTCGGTTGGGGGCGCCCGGTCATGGTCAACCCCTACGCGTTCAAGCATATGCGGCGCGACAATCTCATCACCGATGTGGCGGGCATCGTGACAAATTTCACCTTGGCCTTTGTGTTTATGGGCGTGATGAAGCTGTTCCTCACCGCGACGGGCGCGGCCGCCTACAGTTCGGTCCTCCACTACACGGCGTTGGTGATCGTCTATATTATATGGATGAATCTTGTCCTCATGATCTTCAATCTGTTGCCCGTGCCGCCCTTGGACGGCTTTGGCATTGTGACCGAAATATTTGATCTGCGGGGCAAGCCGTTCTATGAAAAACTTTATTATGCCGGGACGCCGATCCTCATCGTGCTGATCATCCTGAATGTGCCGTCCCGCGTGATCTCGCCGATCATAGAATTTCTGTACGGATTTCTCGAAGGGATCTTCTTTTAAAGACGTGCGCCGGTCGTTTTCGGTGCGCGATCGCGTCCCGATTTATAGGGTTTTGATGTAGTCGATGATGGTATCGATATCCGCGAGGGCGCCCTTGCCCAAATCGCCGCAGGCGAGGACGGATTCGCGGGGTTCGACGAAGCGATAACCCAGATCGGTCAGCTTTTGGATATTGGCTTGCAGAATGGGGTTTTCGTACATGGCGGTGTTCATGGCCGGGCAGATGACGCCGGGCTTGTTTTGAATGGCCATGGCGACGGTGGTGAGCATGTCGTCCGCGATGCCGGCGGCGAGCTTCCCGATGACATTGGCGGTGGCGGGTGCGATGAGCAGGATGTCCGCCCACTTCGCCAATCCCACATGTTCCACGTCGAAGTCGGTCACCTTCTCAAAGCTGTCCGTGTGGACGGCGTGTTTCGTCAGTGTCCGAAAGGTCAACGGCGTCACGAACTCCGTCGCGTTCCGCGTCATGAGTACGGTCACCTCATATCCCGTTTTCGTAAGATTGTTGGCCAGATCCGCCGCCTTGTAGACCGCGATGCTGCCGGATACGCCAAGCAGAATGCGTTTCTTCATAATATCTCCCTTGCGTGTTCGAGTGTCGCTCGCACGATCCCTTCCGCGATGGCTTCTTTGTTGTCGTAGGTCGTATATGCGCCGGAGGCGCGCAATAACCGGCCGATGTGCTTGCCGTTCCCGATGTCGCGCAGATCGTTGGCCAATACACAGTCGCAATCGTTTTTTTTCAACAACTCGTATGCCGTGTCGATAAGCGTCTTTTCGCTCACATTCACCAAGAGTTTGAATCCTACGATGAACGCGTTCGGTGAAAACTTTCTGAACATGGCGATGATCTTGGGCGTTCGCTCCATGACGACGATCATGTCGTCCAATCCCGAGTCGATCTTGCCCCCGGTTGCGAGGGAAGGGGTTTCGGCTATCGCGCGCGCGATCCGCGCGGCGTCGGGCGCGCCGCCGTGTTCGGCGATGCGGTTCGCGACGAACTCGCCCATTGCGCGGGAAGCGGAGACGGATCGCACGCGATAATCGCTGACCGCCATGCTGTGGATCACCGCGTCAACGCGGTTGTCCGAACAGATCTCGGTCACCGTCCGTTCGAGTGCGCGCGTATCGTCGGCGCGCCGGAGCGTTATCTTGTCGTGCGCGGGTTCTGCGGCGCGATTGCCGTGTACATGGAATATCCGCGCCACGCGGTTCGAGGCGGCAAATCGCTCCGCGATCAGGGCGCCGAGCGCGCCCGTCCCCGCGTTTGTGATGCCCCGCACCGCATCGATTCTCTCCGTCGTGCCGCCCGCCGTGATCAGGATATTCATTCGTCCGCCCGTTGCCTCCGCTCGGTTTTTAGGTCGAGATCCAACGGCGGCGCTCCGTCAAAGCCGGCGCGGCCGTTGGATCGTTTGATTTCCGTTTTCGTTGCCGGTTAACCCCGCAACCCTGTCCTTTTCCCTGTGTTTATTTAAACACGAACGGGAGGGATAGTCAATGCGGACTCCATCCTTCCTATCCATTCTGTCCCTGCGTGAACCCCTGCCCATCCGCGAAATTTCCTCCGGGGAAGTCTCCTCCGCCCAACATGTTGCGGCCCGTCATCGGGCGGATGAACTGGAGCGCAACCGCTGCCGCGCTGAGAACGAGTGTGCAGATCAGCAGAATCAAGATCAGCTTCGTCCTCTTTTCCAATCGTTCGATGTCGGCCGTTTTCGCGTCGGACACGGGCGGTCGATACGCGTCCCCTTCGGGCGGTCGGATCCCGCGCGTCCCCTCTTCGTTTTGATAGGTGTTGCTTTCGTCCATGATGATACCTCCTTCAAACTGAGTACAAATAAATGATGATGATTGTCATCGGGCGCGTCGCCTTCTTATACGTATGACGATCCCGAGGATGAGCAATAGGCAGGGGACGACGGCGATATAGCACAGGCCGATGCCCAACGCGGCCGCGCGCGGCGCCATCAACGAGGAGAGGTTGTAGCTTTTGGCCGGTACGATCACGATGTCCGTTTCATCCGCGGTCGCGCATGCGGACAGGATATTTGAAAACAGCGCGGCGTTTGAGCCGGATACCACTTCGTCGGCCTCGTCGGTCAGGATCAGATGGCTGCCCAAGACCACCAATCTTGAGCGTAAACCCGCTTCGGAGGTTTTTTCGACGGCTGCGGCGACATCGAACGGCCCCATGACATCGCCCTCCCCATAGTCAAGCGAATTCGCCTCCCCGATGTTCGTCTTCGAAAAAGCGGTGTCGCCCGTCGAAAGGATCGGCAGGTATTCCGCGCCTTCATCTTCGGTCGCCTCATCCGCGGTCGCCTCGTCTCCGGTCGCTTCGTCTTCGATCGTCTCATCCGCCGTCTCGTTCGCGGAAAGCCCTCTTGCGTAGGGGGCGAACACATAGGATTGCCCGAGATCGGCGGTATATTCATTGTCGCCGATGATCGGCAAGAGGTAGATCGCTTGCTGATAGTATCTGTTCGCGTCCGATTCGACGACCATACCCGGGACGGTCCGGACGCCGAATTCGGCCAACACCGCTTCGAGATGCGGGAGCGCGTCCGAAACCTCATAATTGAGGGAGACGACCGCATTCCCGCCGGCCTTCAACCAAGCCGACAGCTTATTCGCGTCGGATTCGGACAGATCCGAGGTCGGGCCGTTGACGATCAATATCCGCGCGTCGTCGGGAACCGCATCGTAATTCAACAGGCTGATCGACTCCGCCGTAAAATTCGCCTTGGAGACCGCCGAGGCGAACGCGCCGGAAAGCGGGGTCTCACCGTGTCCCGTCAACTCATAGAGCGTTGGCAACTCGTCATTCGTCACATATTGTAACGCGCTCGTGATCAGCCCTTCGGCGTCATATCCCGTCACCGTCGACTGATAGGTGTTGTAGTCATATTCCGAGACATAGAGCGCATTGTAATCGATCACGCGCGACACTTCGCCGCAGACCGCGATCAGGCTGCCCTCGGAAACCTGTTCGCTCGTATACTCCAGATAGAAGGTCGGGCTGACTGACGGATCCTTATACTCGACGCGGACATGCTTCGACGCGTCCGCGTAGTCCCGCAAGGTGCCGGCCACCGTCTCGTCCGACTCACTTTCGGCGTCGATGACATAGATCGTCACATCCTTTTCCAATGCATCGAGATAGTCCTTGGTTTGGGAAGTCAACGAATAGATCTTACCGGATGTGACGTCGATGCGCGCGGCGGCGGCGGGAAGTAGGCCCGCGACCAAGTTGACGCCCACGACGATGGCGACGCCGACGGCGATAAACCCCACGGAAAATACGCCCGTCTTGATCCGCTTGACGCTCACGTCCCATCGGCGTTTCTGTATCACCTGCGTCGTGAGGAACAGGAACAACGCCGCCACCGAGAGATAATACACGATGCCGGTCACGGACAGATTCCCTCCGAAAAACCCGTCAAGCGGCGCGAGCAGATCGTAGGCGCCGAGGATCTTCGCGGGCAGGTTTTCAGAGGAAAAGAATTGGCCGGTAATGCTGCCCATCATATAGCCGACAAACAGGAAGACGAAGGTGAGAATGGCGGAGATCAATTGGCTTTCCGTGAGCGCCGACGCGAATATCCCGATCGCGATGCAACACAGCCCGTAGAGCCAAAACCCCAACACGGCCACATAGTTTTCCGCAAAGGGGGCGTTCCCAAAGACGCGCAGAATCGGAGGCGCCGCGCAGATCGCGGCCATGCCGATCGTATAGATCAGCGCGCAGGACAGATACTTTGACAGAACCACCTTCCCGACCGACACGGGGGATGTGAAAAGCAGTTGATCCGTCCCGCTCCTTCTTTCCTCCGCCATGCTTCGCATCGTAAGCACGGGGATCGTGATCATGCTCAGGAAAAGGACGGAACCGAGCGAGGACGACATCTTGGGGTCGCCGTACGACAGATTGATGACATAGAGATACAGCCCGTACAGCGCCGTGATAGCGGCGATATAGAGCCACCCCGTTATCGTTTGGAAGTAGGAGCGAAATTCTCTGCCGATGATCGCTTTCATGACGGCGTCCCCCCTTCCTCGGATTCATGCGAGACCCCTTCCGAATCCGCGTCCGGGGATTCATGCGGCGATGTTTCCGGATCCCCGTCCGAAGCTTCATGCGACAGCGTTTCCGAAGCTTCATGCGGCGATGTTTTCGTGGATTCGTCCTGCGGTGCCTCCGCGGCCTCATCCGAGGCGATCAGATCGAGGAATATATCCTCCAAGGAGCGGCGCGCGCTTCCGATTTCCAGAATCTCACATTTTTTACGAACAAGTTTCACGATGACGTCATTGCGGATATCCCGCGTCCCGTCCACGGGAACGGCGACGACAGTCGTTCCCTCTTCCTCTCCGGCGCTCAAGGCAATGCCCGCCGCGTCGACGCCCGGAACGGTCGAGAGGATCGTCGCGGCCGTTGTTCCGTCGCCCCGGACGATCAGCCGCAATGTTTGGTCGGACTGCCTCGCGCCGCGCATCAGCTGTTCGGTCGTATCGTTGGCGACCAATCTGCCGTGGGACATGATGAAGATATGATCGCAGACTTCGCGGACCTCGGAGAGGATATGGGAACTCAGGATCACGGTATGCCCCTGTTCCAAGGAACGGATCAGCTCGCGTATCTCGATGATCTGCGCGGGATCGAGTCCGATCGTCGGCTCGTCCAAGATGATGATCTTCGGATAGCCCAAGATCGCCTGCGCAAGTCCCACCCGTTGGCGGTATCCCTTCGAGAGACTGCGGATCAGGCGTCCCCGCACATCGGCGATCCTCGTCATTTCGATGGATTCCTCAATGTATTGGCGCTTCTTTTGCCCGGCGTTCAGTTTCAGGTTCGCGACAAAATCGAGGTATTCGCCCACCGTCATGTCCGCGTACAGCGGCGGCGTCTCCGGCAGATATCCGATGAGCCTTTTCGCCTTCTCGGGGGCTTTGAAGATGTCGTATCCGTCGATCTTCACCGTTCCCCGCGTCGCCCCGAGATAACCGGTGATGAGATTCATCGTCGTCGATTTTCCCGCGCCGTTCGGCCCCAAAAATCCATAGACGCGGCCCGGCTCAATGGTCAGGCTCAATTCATCCACGGCCGTATGATTGCCGTACTTCTTCACGAGCTGTTCGATTTCTATCATGGCAGGACTCTCCTTTCCCGCAGAGGATACCCAAGCATAACAGACATTCCTTAAAGAAATCTTAATAGACAGAGAAAAGGGGCGGCAACCCGTCCCTTTTCTCTGTCCGTCCGATGAGGCGTCCCTCGTGATACGCTTGAAATCAACCCCGGGGCAACAAGAATCGGTTTGTCACTTTGCCGATACCGCTCCGGCTGAATCGTCCCGTTTTGTCGCGCTTATTTCTTTTTTATCCCATTTTTCTATCTCCACGAGCGTGTGTTCCGTCGCCATGCCGCAGGCGTATTTTGACAGGAAGCGACCCGGTGTGAGGAGGTTGATGCAACCGCCTCGGTCGGCGGATTCGCCCGGTTTGCCCAACGGATTGTATTCGGCGGACGATTCGTAGCAATGGCAGGTACCCTTGGGCAACCGTTCCGTCAACTGCGCCGCAAAGATCACCTCTCCACGTTCGTTCCAAGCCTTGATCAGGTCGCCCTCCGCAATGCCTCGGTCGGCGGCGTCCGCAGAGTTCATGCGCATGATCCAGTAAAAATGCCCGTCGATCAAGACCCGGTGATCCTTTATGTCGTTCATGAACGCGTCCTTGCCGTCGCCCATCGTGTGGAAACTGAAGCGCGGATGGGGCGTGACGACGGCGAGTGGATATTTCTTGAAGCGTTCCGTACGATGCCCTTCCCATGAGGGGATGTACATCGGCATGAGCGGACGCTCCTTGTCGTCCGTGTCGTAGTGGCCGAAGCGCTTCAGGCTGTTCGAGACAAATTCGATCTTGCCGGATTGGGTCTGCAATCCCTTCTGCCCAACGGTGTCCCCCGGGCGCAGATGGGTGATCCATCCGCGCGTATCCTGCTCGCGATCCTCGTAGAACCAACGGAAGCCGGGCGCGCTCGGCGCCCTTTGATCCACGGGAACGACGTAATATCCCTTCTTCGTGAACGCCTCCCAACTGATCTTCTTCGGCAGATCGGACGCGTCGAACATCTGCCGAATCCAACCGAGCAGGTCCTTGCCTTCGGAAAAGACATCTCCGACGCCTACGCGCTTGCAGATTTCCCAAAAGATATCATAGTCGCTCTTTGATTCGCCGAGCGGCTCGATGCACTTCATCTGAAACGCGATGATGCGATGGTTGGCCTGATTGTGCGAATCCGGGTTGTAGCCTGAGTTTGACGCCCATTCCCCGATATCCCAACGTTCGAAGTTCGTACAGGCGGGCAGGATGATGTCCGCGAACGGCACCTCCCCTTCAAACCAGATGGACTGGCTGACGGCGAAAGGCAACCGCTTCGTCCTGTACATGCGCGCGTAACGGTTGGTCTCTCCCATCGTGCCGATGTGCGGGCCGCCGTACTTATACAGCATCTCAATGCGCGAATAGCCGTCTGCGGGGTAGTGATAGCGGTGGAACTGCGGCTCGATGGCCTCGCCGACAAAGCCCCGTCCGCTCCATTCCACATAGTCGTCCGTGATGCACTCGGGTATGCGCAACCGGGGGATATGCGCGCCGGATCCGGTGCTGATATTGGATGTGAGGGGTTTTGAGTTGACCCCGTCGAACATGCGATAGGCCCAGACGGCGCCCGCGGCGGAATTCTGCGCATCCCCGCAGATGCCGCCGTCCGCGTAACCGGGGAAGTAGAAATCGTTGTCCACGGGCGCGCCCTCCGTCGTGCAGTAGAGATTGACGCCGGGCTTGCCCATGCCCTGCATCGCGATGAGCGCGATCATCATGCGCGACCAGTCCATTCCGATCGGGCTGCGGCAGGCGCCGCCCCAAC
>JAISGB010000215.1 GCA_031263335.1 Eubacteriales Family XIII. Incertae Sedis bacterium | reverse complement strand
AGTCTACAGACAAAAATCCCAACCGCAACTCACAAACAAAAACGCCCTCCGAATCCGCCGGAGGACGAGAAATACCCGTGTTACCACCTCTGTTCGCGGGAATCTCACGAGGCCCGCCTCTGTGGGTATCAGCCAATACCCTTCGCTGTAACGGGCGAACCCGGCGTCGTCATACTCGATCGCCGCCGAAAGGAATGACCGCCCTCAAGCGTTGCGACCGATATCGCCCGCAAACGCACTGCCCGCCTTCCCAAAAGCGCGACCTTTCCTTGCGCGGCTCCGGAGATGAATATTCGAAAACGCGCCTCGCCCCTCTCACCGACCGGGAACTCTCTGTACAAGCGGTACTCGTCTCCTACTGTGTCTCCATCAACGCCTCTGTGAACTATTATACAGAAACCAAACGCTTTGTCAAACACTTTTGCGTCAAAAATTTTATTCCGCAATTCAAAGATTCAATCCAAACTACCCTTCCTGCGTTCCATTACGTTCAGCAACAACAACCCCACCACGATCAGTACGCCGCCGAGGGTGGCGTTGAACGAGAGCCTGTCCCCCATCAGCAATATTCCCGCGAAATACGCGAATACGGGTTCCGAGGTGTTGATCATCGAGGCTGTGCTCGCACCGATCCGTTTGACCGCCGCGCAAAACGCGATGGGCGCGATGAAGCCCGGCGACAGGCCGAGCAGGACGACATAGAGCCATTGTTCCCCCGTCACGGGCAGGATCGGAGAGCCGGAGAGGACGCAGTTCACCGCATTGGCCACGGTCGGCACGATGAGCATATATCCCATCGTGACCTCCGCGCTGAACGGGGCAAAGCGCTTCGCCCCCATGCTCATCGCCCAGATCGCGTAGAAGATGCCCGCCGCCATCGCGAGGACGATGCCCGTCTTGTTCAGAGCGTTCTCGCCCGTGGGCGTATAGACGACGAGGATAAGACCGCCGATCGTGAGGAGCAGACACACGACGCGAAAGGCGCGCGCGCGTTCGCGGCCGATCAGTATCTCGGCTACATTGACGATGACGATATACAGAAACGTGATCAGGGACGTGATCGCACCGGGCAGATAGCGATAGCTCGACGTCATGCAGAATACGCAGAAGAACACATTGACGCCGACGGCCATGAGCAGGGAGAAATTCTTCCCGCCGACGCGGAGCGGCTTCTTTGTCAGGAGGATGAACATCCAGATCAGCGTCGTCCCGATCAGGTAGCGCCCCGTAAGTACGGACTCCACCGTCACGCCCGAGGCATAGGCCCGTTGCGTCAAGGCAGGCATGACGCCGTACAATACGCTGGTGAGCAATACGAGCAAGAATCCGATGTTCTTGTTCCTCGCGTCCTTTGTCTTATCCGTCATCGGCGTTCAACTTCCGTACTTGGCCATGAGATCCGCATTCAGATCCACGGGCGGCTCAGCATCCTCGGGCAAGAGGCAACGATAGCCCTTGCCCCCGAGCCGTTCGTCGAACTCCTCCTTTGCCCGCTCGATGAGGGACGGATCGCAGAGCAGATCGACGCCCGTGGCGGCCATCAGCTCCGCCGCCCTGTCCATGGCCTTTCGACCAATGGAACCGGCGACGCAACGCGTGATCGTCCAGTGATGCCAACCCACATTGTCCGGCCCCGCCGCAACCGTCGCGGTCACAAAGGGCGCGTTCCGGCTGAATTCGGAGATGTCGCTCACGGCAGCGAAGCCCTCGCTCATCGGTAAAATCTCCGAGGCAAGCCCCGTCTCAGGTACGCCCGTCGCCCGTTGGAGAGCCTTAACGGTCTCCCGTTCATCCTCCGTAAACACGGGCGCGCCCAACGCCGAGAAGTTGGCGTACATGAGATCGGCCAGTACCCTGTTGGGTACGCGGTGGTTTGTGGCCGTGACGATCTCCCGTTCGACGGACGTTTCCGTCGAGATCGCCGCCCCCTCCGCGCACAGCGTGATGCGGCGCAGGGCCTCCTCTGCATCGTCCGTCGTCACGAACCGCCCGATATACCAGACGGTCGCCCGATCCGGGACGACGCTCGGAAATTCCGTACCCGTGTCGGGAAAGGTGTAGTTGAAGGTGTTCGCGGCGTAAGGCGGCTTGCCCGGGTCTAAATGCTCCCGCAAAAATTCGGTGGCGTGCGCCTGAAGCATGGCGGCGTCCAAGGCGCTCCGGCCGTACCATGGCGCGTTTCCGTGGGCGGTCTTTCCCCGATAGTGGAATTTCACGCTGAAATAGGCGGGGCAACTGAAACAGCCCGCGTCGTTGGAATACCACGGATGCCAGTCAAGGATCGCGTCGAACCCGGACAGGAGTCCCGCCTTCCCGAGGAAGGGCTTGCCGAGGCACAGCTCCTCGGCGGGCGCGCCGATCAGCTTGATCGTACCCGAAAGGCCGTATGCCTCCATAACTCGGCGCAACGCGACGGCGGCCTTTAGGCCGCCCACGCCCAAGATATTGTGGCCGCAACCGTGTCCCGGCCCCCCTTCGACGATCGGGACGCGTTCCGTCCGATCCGCCGCCTGTGAAAGCCCCGGCAGGGCGTCGTATTCGCAATTGACGCCGATGACGGGCCTTCCGTTGCCGGCGCCGGCGATAAACGCCGTGGGCATGCCGCCGACGCCCCGCTCCACCCGGAAGCCAAACCCTTCCAACGCCCCGCAGAGCAGATCGGCCGCTCGGTGTTCCTGCATCGACAACTCCGGATGTGTCCATATCCCATCCGCCAATTCGTAGAAGGCGTCCCGATTTTCATCGGCCCACCGAAGCATATATCGTTTGATCTCTTTCGCATCCATCATTTCCCCCATCATCCCTTCTCAGACGGTCTTTCCGCCCACGACGGTCTTCAATACCTGTATCTCATGTATTGTTTCAGCCTCAATCGCAAAGATGTCCCGGTCGATCAGGATGAAATCCGCGTATTTCCCCACGGAAATTGTCCCCTTGACATCCTCCTCCGAGGAACAATAGGCGGCGTTCCGCGTATACATGCTGACCGCGTCGTAGGCGGATATCGCCTCCTGCGGCGCAAGCCCTTCCGCCGGATAGCCGTCGATGCCCCTGCGCGTGACCGCGCACTCCATGCCCTCAAACGGGAGCGCGGGATCGACGGGCGCGTCGGAACCGCCCGTGACCAATATACCCGCGTCCATGAAGGACTTGATGGGCGTATAATACTTCATGCGATCCGGCCCGATCCGATCCGGCACGCATCTCCCCGTCGAATTGAGGAAGTTCGGTTGCACGTCGAGGATGACGGGCAGACGCCGCATCCGCTCCAAGTGATCGGGTCTGATCACGGACGCGTGGATGATACGCAGCCGCCGCAGACCCGCCGCCCGCAGTCGCTTTACGGGATCCGGCTCGTCCGTCCGGGGATAGACGCGCTCGGCGGCGGAGATGACGCGCTCCATCGCGGCGTCCCCTATCGCGTGGATCGACGCTTCGAAACCGTTGTCATACGCCTCGCGGAACAGGGCGACCGTTTCGTCGAGGGTGTAGAACATCTCGCCCGTCTCGTTGGGATCGTCGGCAAAGGGTTCCAACATCGCGGCCGTCCGTCCGCCGAGGGAAC
>JAISGB010000208.1 GCA_031263335.1 Eubacteriales Family XIII. Incertae Sedis bacterium | reverse complement strand
CTGCTTGTCAGCGGCGTCGCCATGGGCTTCATCTATGGCCTCATCGCCGTGGGACTCACCTTGATCTGGAATACAACTTCCATGATCAGTTTTGCCAATGATAAAGTGATTCTTCTCAGCTCCTATCTTTTTGCCATCACCTTGGTGTCCGTGTTCGGCGTGGGCGTTTCGTCCGTCGCGACACTCCTGTTGATCGGGGTGTTCGGGATCGCGATCGGCGTCATTATTTTCATTCCGTTACGACATAAAGATCACCTTACGTCGATCATGGCCACGATCATGTTGGGCAAGATGATCCTCGAAACCGTCCGCCTCCATTACGGCGCGTCCGCGCTTCATCTCAGAGGGTTCCTCGGCGGAGAGATACGGATCGGAGAAATCGTCACCGCGAAAGCGTATATCTATATCATCGTCATCGGAATCATTGTCGCCATATTGTTGCAACTGATGATCAGCTTCACAAAGGCGGGGAAGGCGATGATCTGTGTCTCCGTCAATCCGACGGCCGCGGCGTTGATGGGCATCAACGTGAAGCGGTTCATGCGGCTTGCCTCCGCGCTCAGTTTTGTGATCGGCGCGATCGTCGGTATTTTGATCATCCCGATCTTTGACCTCACGCTGAATATGACCAACATGATCGGCTTGAAGGGGTTCGCGGCGGCGGTCGTCGGGGGTTTCGGAAGCCTGCCCGGCGCCTTGGGCGGAGGCATCTTGGTGGGATTGGCTGAAAATTACGGAGGGTTTTTCCTGAACGCGGGGTACAAGGACGCGATCGCCTTTATCTTGCTGATCGTGTTCCTGATGATCAACCCCAAGGGGTTGTCGGGATTTTTCGGCAGGGACAGCGAAAAACGCTTCCGTCCCGAACGGATCGGAAAAACATTGGAAGGAGGGAAGGCGCAGTGAATCGCATCTTACAAAACCGCAATCGTTTTGCACCTCCCGTCGTCATCGTGATTGCCGCGTTATTTGTCCCCCTGATCATCACAAACAGCTATATCATCCACCTCTTGAATACCGCAATGGTCTACTTGATTGCGGTCTATGGGCTGAATTTCATTTCGGGCATGGCGGGGCAGACAAATCTCGGACAGGCGGGCGTCTTTGGGATCGGGGCCTACGCTTCCGCTCTCTTTGTGACGAGGTTGGATATGCCCGCGTGGTTGGGCATCCTACCCGCAATCCTTGCGGGGCTTCTGATCGGCGTCATCCTCGGATATCCCAGTCTGCGTGTAAAAGGACTGTTTCTCACGTTGACGACGATCGCGTTCACGGAGATCGCGAGATTGGTTGAAAACAACTGGCAGCTCATCGGCGGCGCGTTGGGCGTCAAGAGCGTGCCGAATTTTTTCTTGTTCGGGATCGAGATCAAGACACCGAACCAATTCTACTATCTGATGATCGTCGTTGTTGTGCTTTTTTCGATCATCACCTATCGGATCATCCATTCGAAATGGGGGCGCGCGTTTATCGCGGTCAGGGACAATTCCGACGCCGTCCCCTCCTGCGGAATCAATTTGGCGCAGGCAAAAATCACCGCCTTCACCTGGTCGTCCGTCTATGGGGCGATCGCCGGCGCGATCTATTCACAGTGCATCAACTACGTAAACGCAAGCTCGTTCACCACGGATCTGTCGATCCTGTTTGTCGTCATGATGATGTTTGGCGGGCTTTCGAGCATGTACGGGTTGATTATCGGCACGGTCATCATCACGCTTCTGCCCGAACTGCTCCGGTTCCTCGGGGATTATTATCAATTGATATACGCGCTGATCGTCATGTTGTTCGCGATTTTCCTGCCCGGCGGCATTTGGTCCATCGTTAAAAACAGGCAGGGGAAAAACAAGGGCGGGCCAAACCATTCCGGGGTTGCGTAGATGATCGGCGATGAAAGGTGTTTTATGGAAACGATATTGGAATTACGAGGGTTGACCAAGCGATTCGGAAACCTCACCGCCGTGAACGACCTCTCTCTGACGATGCGCAAGCGAAGCATCCACGCGTTGATCGGACCGAACGGATCGGGCAAGACCACCACGGTCGGCATGATCAACGGAACATTGCCTTATTCGGTGGGAAACGTGATGTTCGACGGGGAAGATATTACGGGCATGAAAAATCACACGATCGCGAGGAAGGGCGTCGGGCGAACATTCCAGAACATCAAGCTGTTCGCGACCATGACCGTGCTTGAAAACATCATGGTGGGCGGACATACCCTGAACCCGCGTTCGACGAATATCGTGCAATACCTTTTCCGCGTAAACAATTCGTTACGGGAGGAAACCGTCCTGAAGGAAAAGGCGGAAGCGGTACTCGAGTTTATCGGCCTGAAGGAGTACGCGAACAGGGAGGTCGGAAGCCTCGCCTACGGCCTTCGGAAGATTACGGAGTTCGGGCGGGCGCTGATGGGCGAGCCGAAGTTGATCCTGTTGGATGAGCCGGCTGCGGGATTGAACCCGTCCGAACGCGTCGCCCTGATCGATACATTTATAAAGGCATATGAAAGGGGAACCGATTTTTTCCTGATCGAACACAATATGGATGTCGTGATGAATATCAGCACCGTCATTACCGTCCTGAATTTCGGAACGAAGATTGCGGAAGGGACCCCAAAGGAGATCCAAACAAACCCGGAGGTCATCAGCGCATATTTGGGCAGACGATACCTCAAGGAAGTCGCCCGATAAACAAGGTGTTTTGGGATGAATAAACCGGAGGCAGGGATGATTCTTGAAGCCGTCAACATCAATACGTTTTACGGATCCGTGCAGGCGCTGTACGATGTGAATTTCTCGATTGCGGCCAATGAGATCACATCGGTCATCGGCGCGAACGGCGCGGGGAAATCCACACTCATGAAGTCCGTGATGGGCATCGTAAAACCCAAAAGCGGGCATATCGCGTTCAACGGGAAAGAACTGACGGCAATGGTCCCGCACCATATTGTTTCGGCCGGGATCGTTTATGTGCCGGAAGGCCGCGAGATCTTCCCGAAGTTATCCGTCCGCGTCAACCTCGAGATGGGCGCTTTCGGCAAGAAATACTCGAAACAGGAATTGAACCGGAAATTTGAAGAGATGTACGCGCTGTTTCCGATATTAAAGGAAAGACAGAAGCAAATGGCGGATTCATTGAGCGGCGGAGAACAACAGATGCTCGCGATTGCGCGGGGACTCATGAGCGATCCGAAATTGATCATGTTCGACGAACCCTCCTTGGGCCTCGCGCCGGTCGTCGTGGACGAGCTTTTTGATATCATTCAAAACATCAACAAAGAAAAGGGGATTCCCATCGTGCTGGTCGAGCAAAACGCGTATATGGCGCTTTCCATATCCGACACCTGCCATGTGTTGGAAAACGGCGTTGTGACGATGTACGGAAGGAGTTCGGATCTGATGAATGACGATAAGGTGCGGTCGGCGTACCTCGGAGGATAACGGCCGATCCATGGACATTTACGAAGAAATGATGAAAACCGCGGAGATACCGAGATTTGCCCCCATTGTTTACGACCTGCCCTCCGCACGGATCGAGGATGTTCCCGCGGAACTCCTGCGGGAATTATATAAACCCGGCGTCATGGACAGGATAAAACCGGGAGACGCCATTGCCATCACCGCCGGAAGCCGTGAAATCGACGGGATCGTCCCGATTCTCCGCACGATTGCGGATGAAGTCAGAAAGGTCGGAGGCAAGCCGTTCATTGTTCCGGCGATGGGAAGCCACGGCGGCGCGGACGCGAGCCGTCAAACGCTCCTGTTGGGAGAACTTGGAATCAACGAGCATTCCGTCGGGGCGCCCATCCGATCCTCCGTTGAAACATGCCGGGTGGGAACAACCGACGACGGATTGGAGGTACGCGTCGATCGATACGCGTTTGAATCCGACGGGATCATCGTGGTCGGGAGAATCAAGCCGCATACGAGTTTTCGAGGGGAAGTGGAAAGCGGGTTGATGAAGATGATGGCGATCGGCCTCGGCAAGCCTTACGGCGCGGCCCTGTGCCACCAACTCGGATTCCCTGCCATGGGGGAAAATATTCGAAAATTCGGGACGCTGATCCTGAAAAACGCGCCGATCCTGTTCGGCGTCGCCCTGATTGACGACAGCAAGCACAGAATCAGCAAGATCGAAGCGATCCCCAAGGAGGACATTCCTGAAAGGGAACCCGTTCTTTTGCGAATCGCGAAAAAACGCATGCCCGCAATCCCTTTCCGTCCTATCGATCTGCTGATCATCGATGAGATGGGGAAAGAATACTCGGGAACCGGCATGGACATGAATATCACGGGGCGCAGCTCCCAATTGGGCGACACGGGTCCGGCGCCCAAGCGCATCGCCGTACTGGATCTGACCGATCACTCTCGCGGGAACGCCGCCGGCGTGAATGAGGCGGATGTCATCACAAGACGTTTTGAGGAAAAGATCGATCGCGCGTCCCTGTACGTCAATTCCATCACGGTACGCGAGATCGACGGGCTTCGGATCCCGGCGGTTATGGAGAACGACCGATTGGCGATCAAATTGTGCATTTTTACGATCTTGCCGTCCGTCAAAACCGAAAAAATACGCGCGGTGTGGATACACAACACCCTACAATTGGAGCGGATGTATATTTCGGAGGGGCTTTTGCGCGAAGCGCAAACACACGAAATGATACGGATTCGGGGACCGTTGCGGGAGGTCCGATTTGACGCGTTGGGGAACGTGCGGGAATATCCAAAGCCGGGTTCGGATGGGCCGCAAAACAGATGAATGGACGATCGGAACGATATCCGGGAAGGCGTGTAACTTGATGAACGGAAGAATACAAAACGCGGATCGCCTCACTTCGCATGGCAACAGGAAGGGCCGTGAGGACCTGATCGAGATCTTGGAAGCCGGGCTTGGCGCCGCGGATCCTTACAACAATGTGCGATCCATGCTCGAATTGAAGGGCGATATCCTAAAGGTAGGGAATCCCCTGTTTGAAGCCGACGGAGATCCGCAAAGCGGCGTTGAATCCATCGATCTGCGAAATTACGATCGCATCTTTGCAGTCGGCGCGGGGAAAGGCGTCCAACGGGTCGCCAAGGCCATCGAAGACGTGCTCGGAGACAAATTGACGGGCGGAGCCGTGATCTCCAAGCACGGAGACTTGCCTGTTTTGACAAAAATTACAAACACATACGGCGGACATCCGACGCCCGATCGGGGTTGTGTGGACGGGGCGAAAAAAATCATGGATCTGTCCCGTGATATCACCGAACGCGATCTTGTTTTTACGATTATAATGAACGGGGGCAGTTCGCTCTTGACCTTGCCGTTTGAGGGCATTACGGTGGAGGATGTGAAGCAATTGACCTACCTCGTCCAGATCAAGTATGGGATCCATACGACGTATCTCAACTATATTCGCAACCACATCGATCAACTCAAGGGAGGGCGCATTGCCCGCGCTTTCAGTCCGGCGAAAATGATCCATCTGTTCGGGACGGACGCAAACAGGCATGACACGTCCCCGATCAAACAGGACTACAATTATATCATGCGGCATAACGTGTGGCTGCACAATTTGCCGGACGGAAGCACCTTCGCGGACGCGCAAAAAGTGTTGGAAACCAACGCCTTGCTCGATGAATGTCCGAGATCCATCCGCGACGCGATCTATGAAGCGGATGCGGAAAAAGAAACCGTAAAGTATGATGAGTATATCCGGACGGATTTTCGTTTTTTTGGCATCATGCCGGAGAACGCGTGGTTGACAAGCGCCTACGAAAAAGCCCAATCCTTGGGCTATCGACCATTTATCCTGACGCGCCTTTTGAACGCGGATCCGCAACAAGCCGCCAATGTCATCATGGCGATCGCCTCAAACATTGCGGATCGAAATGAACCGTTCGCGTCGCCGGCGGCATTGATCACGGGCGGCGAGATGTTGGTCCCGGTCAACGCGGCGACGGGAATCGGCGGGACAAACCAGGAGTTTTGCCTCACGGCGGCGACGCGAATCGCGGGATCGGACCGGATCGTATGCGCGTCCGTCGACACGGACGGAACGGACGGCCCCGGAGGATTCCGAAGGGGCGGCGTGCCGGAATGTCTCGGCGGGGGAATTGTGGACGGATCTTCGGCGCGGCGGGCCGAAGCAAAGGGGATAGACATCCCTTTTCATCTAAAAAATCATGATACGACGCTGCCCTTATGGGAGATGGGCGATGGGATCGTGATGAAACAAAACATCAGCGTATGTGATCTGTCCGTCACATTGATCACGGAACAATAGGGAGAGGACGGTGCTATGTCGTTGGTCGAATTGACGGTAAAGGATCATTTGGCGTTATTGATGATGCGTCGCGCGGAAAAAAAGAACGCGCTGAATGAAGCGTTGTTGACCGATCTGAGAGAAGCATGGGAACGCGTCCGGCAGGATGACGACGCGTGGATTGCGATAATCGGCGGGGAAGGCGATGTTTTTTGCGCGGGCGCGGACAAAAATTTCATTGCGCGTTCCGCGGAAGGAGAAGACTTTTGGAATCGGTTCCTCGAAATGACCCAACGGGATCCTTATATGACCGGGACCGTGGGGAAACCGACGATCTCCGCCATCAACGGTTCCTGCTTCGGCGGCGGGGTCAGTTTGGCGTTGGCGGCGGATTTTCGCGTCGTGTCCGAAACCGCGATCTTCCGTATGCCGGAGCCGGATATGGGCGGGTTGATCATCGACTGGCAAGGGGGCGTACCTTCCCCGATTTTGGCGCAATTGAACATCGGGCTGCCGCTGACCGCAAGGCGCGCGTACGAAACAGGGCTGGTGAATGAGATATGCCCGCGTGAAAACGTGATGGACGTCGCGACGGACATCGCCCAACAATTATTGCGGAAACCCCCGCTTGCGATACGCAAAAATATATCCATGATACGTATGCTGTATGCCAAACTCGCCCCGATGGATCGCTATTCATTGCTCGATTATTGTACGCAAGTCGGGAACATGTTGGCGCAAACAGAGGATTGGAAAGAGGCAATGGCCTTTTTCATGGAACGAAAACCACCGTCTTATCAGGCGAAATAGTCGATCGTCATGAAGCCGCAAGGCGGCAAGTTCATGGCTCATTTGTGTCGTAGGACGGAATGGAGGCAAGTATGTCACTGTTGGAGGGTATCAAAGTCGTCGAGTTTACGACCCGCGCCGCCGGATCCGTGTGCGGGAGAATATTGGCCGACCGAAAGGCCGATGTGATCAAGGTGGAACCGATCGGGGGAGAAGCGTTCAGGGCATGGGAGGCATGCCCGGGGGCGCCGACGCAAGAGGACGAAAACCCGCTGTTTGAATTAGGCAACGCGAACAAACGGGGATTGGCGATAGATGCAACGACGGAAGACGGCAAAAAAATCATGTTCCGATTGCTCGAGCGCGCGGATGTTTTCCTGACCAATTACAGCGAAAAGGAACTCGCCGGACTGCGGCTTGACCGGGATACCCTGTCCGAACGGTATCCGCGCTTGATCTGCGGATACCTCAG
>JAISGB010000106.1 GCA_031263335.1 Eubacteriales Family XIII. Incertae Sedis bacterium | reverse complement strand
TTGAACCGCACCTCGTTGCCGGGAAAGAGGCGGTAATATTTATGCGCGGGCGTTTCCATGAAGTCCTCGCCGTCAATGTACAGCTCGCGCCCGAAGGGAACCTCCCGCTCGCCCATCTCCGGGGCCTCGCGGTTGTTCTCCATCGTCATCCGTTCCGTAAGGTTCTCCGGGTAATTCGTGAGGATCACCTTGATGGGGTCAAAGACGACGTTTCTCGTCTCCACCTTTTGCTTCAGATCATCCCGGACGCAGTATTCCAGAAACTCGATGTCCACCGTGCTGTTGGATTTGGAGATGCCGATCTGCTCGCAGAACTCCCGGATGGACTCCGGCGTGTAACCCCTGCGGCGCAAGCCCGCGATGGTGGGCATCCTCGGATCGTCCCAACCGTCCACCAAGCCCGCGTCCACCAATTCCTTCAGATATCGCTTGCTCATGATCGTGTTCGTGAGATTGAGGCGGGCGAACTCGATCTGCCGGGGCGGGAAGGGTCGCCCCAAGGCTTCCAAGACCCAGTTGTAGAGGGGTCTGTGATCTTCAAACTCCAAGGTACACAGGGAATGGGTGACGCCCTCGATGGCGTCCTCCAAGGGATGGGCGTAATCGTACATGGGGTATACGCACCACCGGTCGCCCGTGTTGTGGTGTTCGTTGCGGGAAATGCGGTAGAGCACGGGATCGCGCAGATTGATGTTGGGCGAGGCCATGTCGATCTTCGCGCGCAGAACCTTCTCGCCTTCCGCGTATTTCCCCGCCCGCATCTCCTCAAAGAGCCGTAGGTTCTCACGCGGCGGACGGTCCCGATACGGGCTTTCCGTCCCCGGTTCCGTGAGCGTCCCCCGCAGACTCCGTATCTCGTCGGCGCTCAAATCGTCCACGAACGCCCTGCCCTTCTCGATCAGTTCCACCGCGCAACGGTACATCTCGTCGAAATAATCGGAGGCGAAGAACAGCCCGTCCCATTCGAAGCCGAGCCACCTGACATCCCGCTCGATGGAATCCACGTAGTCCGTATCCTCCTTGACGGGATTTGTGTCGTCAAACCGTAGGTTGCACCGACCGCCGTACTTCGCGGCGGTGGTGAAGTTGAGGCAGATCGCCTTGGCGTGCCCGATATGCAGATAGCCGTTCGGCTCCGGGGGGAAACGGGTGCAGATGGGTTTCCCCCCGTACCGGCCGTCGGCGATATCCTCATCGATCAGCGCGTGTATGAAATTTGTGTCCGCCGTCTTCGTGTTTTCGTCGTTCAATATCGATTCCCGATCTCATTCATCCACACCCTTCATGTGCTCGCATTTCAGATGCGTGGCGTCGCAGAACGGAAGGTTGCGCGACGCGCCGCAACGGCACAGGGTTCGCCGATTCCTGACTTCGTACTCGCTCCCGTCCGCGCTTTCGAGCGTGACGCCGCCCTTGACGAACAGAGGGCCTTTGACATTATAGTAGAGATCCTCAACCAAGTCGATCTCTTGGGGCAGATCAGGCTCAACCTCTGCGCCGTCCTTTCGGACGGTCAGCCGGCCGGACGGGCAGTTGCACGCCTCGCGCGTCGCGATCTCCTCATGTTCGGGCCGGGCTTCGCTCGACTGCATCGCCATCTGCCACGCGTTGACCACGTCGCAGAAACGGGCGACGGCGCACAGCTCCTGTCGGTCCAACATATCCACGGTTTCGCCTTCAAAGACCCTCGCCGCCTCGGCATAGGGGACGCGGCTCGCGGTCTCCTTGCCTTCCCATCCGATCCCGGCATGTGTGCCGTCACAGAAAGGCTTGTTCTTGGAATGTCCGCATCGGCACAGCGCGTAGGTCCCGCCGGCCGTTTCATAAGCGCGTCCCGTCTTCCACCCCGTGCTGTTGCCCTCCGCATCCTCCTCGATGCGCGCCTGTTTCAGGGGAAGATCCCCCGTGACGATGTAAGGGCCGGCCTTCGCAATCTTGATCTTCGGAGAACTGTCATCCATCTCTCTGCCTCCTTATGAAAGAGAACTTCGACGATTACGATTCTACCAAATCCCTGCAACCTCCTCCTTTATCCGAACCGTTTGACCCGGCCTCTATCGTTCGACGATGAGCGCCGTCCCCTGGCCTCCGCCGATGCACAGGGTCGCGAGGCCGTATTTCGAGCCGCGCCGTTGCATCTCATAGAGCAGGGTGACGAGAATCCGACAACCCGAAGCGCCGATGGGATGGCCGATGGAGATGGCGCCGCCGTTGACGTTCGTCTTTTCGGGGTCAAACCCGATGTCGTTGCAGACGGCGACCGACTGGGCGGCAAAGGCTTCGTTGGCCTCCACCAGATCGAGGTCGTCCACCGTGAGGTTGGCCTTGTCGAGCGCCTTTTGGGATGCGGGTACGGGACCGATGCCCATGATCGCCGGGTCGACGCCGGCGGACGCGTAAGCTTTGATGGTCGCCAAGGGCGTTATGCCGAGGCTGTCCGCCTTCTCCTTCGACATGACGACCACGGCCGCCGCGCTGTCGTTGATGCCCGACGCGTTCGCCGCCGTGACGACGCCGTCCTTCTTGAACGCCGGCTTCAGCTTGGAAAGCCCCTCCGCCGTAACGCCGGAACGCGGGAATTCATCGGTATCAAAGACGA
>JAISGB010000172.1 GCA_031263335.1 Eubacteriales Family XIII. Incertae Sedis bacterium | reverse complement strand
GGGGCATGAGGCTTCGGACCTTCATCACCGGGGTGTTCGGCACATTGCGCATCATCCCGAGCCTCGCGATCCTGCTCCTCTGCATACCGATCCTCGGGACGGGTTTGGCGCCGGCTCTGGTCGCGCTTTCCTTTCTCGCGATCCCGCCCGTGTTGATCAACACGACGCAGGCGTTCGCGGGCATTCCCGCGCCCATCGTCGAGACGGCGAGAGGCATGGGGATGAGCGACGCGAGGATATTTCTCACGGTCAAGGCGCCCCTGTCCGCGCCCTTGGTGCTGACGGGGATCAAGACGGCCGTCGTGGAGGTGATCGCGAGCGCCACATTGGCCGCGTACATCGGCGCCGGCGGCTTGGGAAATATCATATTCACGGGGCTTGGATTGCTTCGGGCGGATCTCCTGCTCATCGGCGGCGTATCGGTCGCCGTCCTGTCCATGTTGGCCGACAGCCTGCTCAGCCTGTTGGAACGCCGCGTCGTCCGGTATCGCAATCCGGATCCGAAAAAGCGGCGCGGCGGCATCGGCGCGGCGGCGGTTTGACGGGGACGGGGACGGTCGAGGCGCGGGATGTCCGCGCGGGTCGATCGGCGGCGCGGCGGCGCGGTCCCGAAAAGGAAAACGGAGGAAAACATGAAACGTACAAGTATAAAACGCACACAAACGTACCGGTTCGGAAAACCGGCGGCGCTTGCGCTGATCTTGGCCTTGATTTTGGCCGCCCTCACGGCGACGGCTTGCGGCAATGACGAGGCGAAGGACGCGGACACGGACGCCGGCAATGCGCCGGTGCGCATCGGTTCCAAGGACTTCACGGAAAACCTGATCTTGGCCGAGCTGTATGCTTTGGCCTTGGAGGACAAGGGCGGGCTTGAGGTGGAGCGCGATTTCAGCTTGGCGAGTTCTTCCGTCCATACCGCGCTTGTGAACGACGAGATAGACCTCTACCCCGAATATACGGGGACGGGCCTGCTGTCCGTGCTTCAGCTCGATCTCATCACGGACCCGCAGGAGGTCTATGATACGGTGAAGGCGGCCTACAAGGAGCAGTTCGACCTCGTATGGTTGGAGTACGCGCGGGCCAATGACGGGCAGGGCATCGCGGTCACGAAGGAAGCCTCCGACAAGTACGGCATCAAGACCCTCTCGGATCTGCAGAGGAACGCCGCGAACATCCGCTTCGCGTCCCAGGGGGAATTTGACGAACGCGAGGACGGCATCCCCGCGCTGGAAGCGGTCTACGGCCCCTTCGATTTCCTCTCGTCCATCGTGATAGACAACGCGTTGAAATATGATACACTGTTAAACGGAGAAGCGGACGCGTCGCCGGCCTACACCTCGGAAGGGCAGTTGACCAATCCGGCCTTCGTGCTGTTGGAGGACGACAAACAGGTATGGCCGCCCTACAATATCGCGCCGGTTGCGCGCGCGGCCGTTTTGGAAAAATATCCGCAGATAGAGGAGATTCTCAACGCCGTCGACGCGCTGATCGACACGCCCGCGATCACGGCGCTCAACGCCGAGGTCGATGTGGACGGCAAGGAATACGAGGAGGTTGCGAAAGCGTTCTATGATTCGATCAAAGGAACCTTTTAGCGGAGGCGACGGCGGGGACGTCCCGCGCGGGGGCGCGAACGCCTCGCGCGGGAAGACGGACGCGGGGGACGCGAACGTCCCCGGGGACGCGGACGTCCCGTGTACGGACAAGGCGCGGTTTTTGTGCAAGTTCGGCGTGCCGGAGGTCGCCTATCCCGTCATCGATGAGATCGTGACGCCGATCGAACAGCGGGTCGTCGCGGCGCTCGCGGATGAGACCTTCGGCGTTGAGGAGATCGGCCGGGCGCTGTTCTGCCCCTTCTCGCCCGCAGAACTCTCCTTGATGTCCTTGGAGGGCGTGGCGCCCTTTGACGCGGACGCGGCGAAACGGTTCGCGGACGACGCCTACAGGCGCGGGATCATCTCCGTTGCGGGAGAGGACGCGCCGGAGGGGCGGCGTTATCGGATTTCGAATTTCTACGGCCGCTTGGACATCTTCGCCATCACGGAGCGGGACGCGTGGCGTTCCCTCTCCTCGGATATCCGGACGGCGTTGGACGATTGGTATTTTGACGCCTATTACGCGGGGTTGGACTGGGAAAAGGACGGCGGGAAACCCACCGACGAGCACATCCTCAGCCTCGAGGAAACGCTCGCTTATATCGATGAGAATTACGGGAAGGGCAGACAGATCTATCTGACGGACTGCGACTGCCGTTCCCTGCGCGGCCGGTGCGGCAGCCCGACCTTGGTGTGCCTCAGCTATCGTGACGGGCCGAACAGCTATCCCGATCGCGGCGTCTCCAAGCCCGTTACGCACGGGGAGGCGCGGGCGGTGGTGATCGCCGCCGATCGGGCGGCCTTGGTCCATACCGTCAATCCCGGCGGCATCTGCAACTGTTGCGGCGACTGCTGTTGCTATCTGTTCCGCGCGCGTGCGCGCAGGGGCAGCGGCGCCGTATGGCCCGAAAGCGCACACATCGTTTCGT
>JAISGB010000159.1 GCA_031263335.1 Eubacteriales Family XIII. Incertae Sedis bacterium | reverse complement strand
GCAGGTCGGGGGGCCGCGCCCGGGAGGGGTACGCGCGGGAAAGGCGGTCGGCGGCCTTGGCGTTCAACGGGATCCTGGTCCTGCTCGGCCTGCTTACGCTCGTCCTCTGGCTGATCTTCGACGACACGTCCCAACCGATGGTGTGGATCGACGACAGGACCGCCGACGTCGCGATCCCGTTCATCGCGCAGACCGTGTTCCGCCTCCTGCGCGGCAGGATACGCCCCTACTCCCTGCGACATCCCGCCTCCGTCGAATAGGGCGCGGCGCAAAACAAATACGGCAAAACCCCGCTTTCGACGAGGATGTTATTTCTCTGAGGATCGGGGTTTTATGTTTTGATGTCAGCCCGAGAAAGGGACAATTTCAGACGGTTACGCATAGCCTCAAAATAAAACGGCGGTTATTGACTTCTGCGGATGATTTGCAGTATAATTTGCCTATCATTCGGACAGCGCACTTATCTTATTTTTTGTGGTGGCCGGCAATGCCGTTTTCCCGTATTTCAAACTGCGGGTTTTTGTGTCTCTCGGATCGGTAAGGCGACGGCGGTGTCGGCGGTAATGGAGGCAAACATGGCTGATGAAAGGAGAATCGCGCCAAACGCCATGGACACATCGGAGCGTGGACTCAAAAAGCACAGGATGAGCACGTTTACCGTTGTTTTCATGGTGTTTTCGCTCGTCGCAGCCGGCTGTTACGGGATCGAGGACATGATCCCGGCGGCGGGACCCGGACTCACATTGATTATGTTGATCGTACTGCCCTTCATTTGGGGCTTGCCCTTTGGGCTTGTGGCCGCGGAATTGGGTTCCGTGCGGCCGCAGGAGGGCGGCTATTACAAATGGGTGCAGGAGGCCCTCGGCGAGTTTTGGGGGTTTCAGGCCGGTTGGTGGCGGACGGTCTCCATCTACATTGACAATACGCTCTATGTAATATTGGCGGGAGACTACTTGGGCGGTCTGCTCGATATGTCGAAGGTCGAAATTTTCATGTTCAAGGCGGTCATGATCCTCATATTCATGTGGATCAATATTCGTGGCGTCAGGGATGTCGGCATCATTACAAACATATTATCCATATTTGTTCTCGTCGCGTTCGCGATGATCGCGATCATCGGCTTCGCGAATTGGGGCGGCAATCCGTTCAACCCCATCACGCCGGAGGTGGTGGAGAGCGGCGTGGATTGGATATTCTATATCGGTTCCGGACTCTCCATCGGCATGTGGATGTATTCGGGCTACGAGTCCATGTCCACCATCGCGGGGGAATTGGAGAATCCGCAGGTCATATCGAGGGCGACGCTCATCACGGTGCCGCTCATCATGGCGACCTACATCCTCCCGACCATGGCGTCGATCTCGGCCTTCAAGACGGAAGGCGAGGAATTCGGCTTCATGAACTGGGGAGAGGGCGCCGACATGGTGGGCTACGCCACGGTGGCCAATCACTTCGTGGGACCCGCGCTCGGAATATTCTTCGGCATCGTCGCCATCGTGGCGCAGTGTTCCATCTACAATACCTATATCGCGTCGGGATCGCGCGGCTTCTTCGCGTTGGCGGACGACAATCTCGCGCCGCCGCTTTTCGTAAAGGTGGACAAGAAACACGGCGTGCCGTATGTGTCCGTCGTATCCGTGGCGGTGGTGAACCTGATCCTCTGTAACTTCGCGTTCAGCACGGTCGTGGTCGTGGATGTGTTCCTGCTCGTGTCCTCGTACATCATGGTCTATATCTCGGCGATGATCCTGCGAAAACGCATCCCGAAAGAGGAATACAAATTCAAGATACCCGGCGGAAGCGGCTTCCTTGCCGTACTCTGCATCGTGCCGATCTGTATCGCCTTCATATCCTTCCTGATCAACGGATCGGATTACTTCATCGGCGGCATGATCGGCATCATATCCGGACCTGTCCTCTATTTCATCTGGAAGAAAAGGTACGGAGGATTGGCGAAGAAGAACGCCGAGCGCTATCCCGTCAATGCCCGGACGGGTTTGGCGTCGGGCGACCTGAAACGTCTCGCCGTCATGCTGGGTGTCTTGACCGCGATCGGCATCGTCGGATGCCTGTTCCTGCCGTGGTATGAGGCTGATTGGGCTTTCCCGGATGATTATGACATGACGCTTTTCGGCAGTCAGGGAGCGATGTTTTTCGGCATCAAGATCGCCACGATCATCGCCGGCGCGTTGACTGTCCTGTTCGCTGTCTTGGGACACGTCATGGATTCCGCGAAATCGACAAAGGCGTCTCAACGGTAGTTGTAGGCGAAGGATTCCCGAACGTTCCGCACGCTTCAATTGTTTGTCACTTAAGTTAGGACTGTAGTCGGGACTGTGCCGCGGTTTTCGCAACGCAGGACGCGGTTCGCAAAGGAGGTAATGAATGGCAGAAGAGAGATTGGTCCAAAAAGATGAACGAACGCTGACGCGCGGCATCATGCCGTGGCATGTTTCGCTCATTGCGCTCGGCGGCATCATAGGTTCTTGTTATTTTCTCGAATTGGGGCTTACATTCAATGAGATGGGTCCGGGCGCGATACTGATCACGTACGCCGTCGCCGGCCTCACCATCTTCGGCGTCATGCAATCTTTCGCCGAATTGCTCGTCAATATCCCGAGGCGCGGCTCGTTCGTATCCTATACGAGGGAGTTCATGGGCGATACGGCGTCGGCGGGCATCGGTTGGGCGTTTTGGGCAAACTGGGTTTGCTACATTCCCTCGGAGGCGTTGGCGGTATCCATCTTCGTCAACGCGCTGATCAAGGATATTTCGGGCTTTGAGCCGGGTATATGGCTCACCTTCCTGTGGGGGATCTTGGCGCTCGCCTTGCTCACATTCATCAACATCTATCAGGTGAAGTGGTTCGGTCATGTGGAATCCATCATGGCCATCATCAAGATATTCGCCATCGTCCTGTTCATCATCTGCGGCGTATTGATCTGGCTCGGGGTGATGGGCAACGGCGGCAGCTTCGAGGGAGGCGGGCAGGCCCTCGACGTGGAGAAAGGCTTCCTCGGCCTGAAGGTCCCGTTGGGCGGGGAAGACAGCATCGCGCATCAGCTGTTCCCGAGAGGCGGCTTCGTCATGATCACGCTGATGATCTGGACCTTGGTCAACTTCCAAGGTTCGGAGATCGTCGGCCTCTCGGCCGCGGAGACGCAGAATCCGGAAGTGAATGTTCCGTTGGCTTGCAAGCGCGTCGCCTATCGGATCATCCTCATCTATCTGGTGCCGATCTTGATCCTCTCGCTTATCATGCCCTATTACGCCGCTACCTTGGACAGCTCGGTATTCGCCCAAGCCTTGGCCACATACGGCTTCGGGTGGGGTTCGCGCATATTCACCATCGTGACGCTCATCGCCGCGTTCTCCTGCGCCAACTCCGGGTTTTACGGTACGGTCCGTTCCCTGTACGGCCTGTCGGTGGAAGGACTCGCGCCCAAGTTCCTGTCCCGCCTGAACCGGTTCAACACGCCGCAGAACGCGACGCTTTTCACCCTCGTGTTCATCTGGTTGGTGTTCCTTGTCAGCTTCATCATCACCTCGTTCGGGTATATGGGCGGCGAGAACGGCGTCCTCTATACGGCGCTCGTGGGCATCGCCGGCTTTACGGGGACGCTGTGTTGGGTCGGCATCCTGTATTCGCAGATCATCTTCCGCAAGAGGCTCATCAAACGCGGCTACAATCCGCAAGAGGTCCTCACGGTGAAGGCGAAGTGGTATCCGTGGTTGGAATGGTTCGCCATCATCGTACAGGTGGCCGCCATGGTCCTGCTGATCTTCGAGGAGGGCGACGGACTGCCCATCTTCCTCGCGTCGATGGTCATCATCATCGTCCCGATCGTCGTGTTCCGGATACAGAAATCGAGAGGGAAGATACGGACCAATATCGTGATCGGCGCGGACGAAGTCACATTCGACGAGAAGTTCCCCGACAAGAACGCGTAAAGCCGGGATTTGGCGCGCGGGGATTTTCGCGCCGGGAAAATGTTATTGAGGGGTGATCGCCCATCCGGGGCGATTGTCCCGTATATCGAGGAACCGCCCGTTTTGCGTCGGGCGGTTCTTTTTATGAAAGTCTTTGGGCCGGTTCGCGCGGGGTGTGCGCGAACCGAAAATCCACCCGTTATGCGGATGCGATAAGGATCCCAGGGTCTTTGCGGTCTTCCGCACAACTTCACGGTTGTGTTCTTTCCGATTCTCCGGTATCATATCCTTAGCTAAGCGCAAATATTCAAAATATTCCGAACGATTTACCGAAGACGGCGTTTTTGTCCGTTTTTCGTCGCCGATCGCGGCGCCGATTGGGGCGTCCGAACATGATATAATGGTGGTAAATATGATAAGACGCTTCTATGTGGAGAAGAAAAAGGGGTTTGATGCAGAGGCGCAAAACCTCTTGAAGGAACTCAAGGAAAATTCGGGCGTCAGGGGGTTGAAATCCCTGCGCGTCGTCAATCGGTATGACATAGAGAACATCGACGACGACACCTTCGAAGCCGCGAAAAAGAATATTTTTTCGGAACCAAACTTGGACATTGTCCTTGATGAGGAGACGGATCCGGTCTCGGGGGCTTTTTCCTTCGGGGTGGAATATCTGCCGGGGCAATATGACCAACGGGCGGATTCCGCAGCCCAATGCGTCAAGCTCGCCGGCGGCGCCGCAGACACGGTCGTTCGCTACGCGAAATGGATCGTCATCGACGCCAACCTGACGGATGAGGACAAGAAAGCCATCAAAAAATATTGTATCAATCCGGTGGACAGCCGTGAGGCGTCGTTCGAGAAGCCGGATTCCCTGCGCATGGACACGGCGGAACCGGGTTCCGTCGAGGTCGTGTCCGGTTTTCGCCGTATGGATGAGCGGGAACTGCGAAACCTGATCGAGCGGATGGGCTTCGCCATGAGCTACGCGGATCTGCAGTTCGTGCGGGATCATTTCCACACCTCGGAACATCGGGATCCGACCGTCACCGAATTGCGGGTCATCGACACCTATTGGTCCGACCACTGCCGTCACACAACCTTCCTGACGGCGCTGAAGGACATCACCTTTGAGGACGGAGATTTTGCGGATATGATCCGCGAGTCATTCGACGCCTATCTCGATCTGCGGCATAAGGTCTACGGACACGCCGGCGAGCGGGACGTGAGCCTGATGGATATGGCGACCATCGGGGCAAAGTATCTGAAAAAGATCGGGAAGTTGGACGACTTGGACGAATCTGAGGAGATCAATGCGTGCAGCATCCGCGTGAAGGCGCGGATCCGAGAGGACGATGCCGACGGCCGGGACAAGGTTCGCGAAGAAGACTGGTTGGTCATGTTCAAGAACGAAACGCACAACCATCCGACGGAGATCGAACCCTTCGGCGGCGCGGCCACCTGTCTGGGCGGCGCGATCCGCGATCCGCTGTCGGGCAGGGCCTATGTCTATCAGGCCATGCGCGTCACGGGCAGCGGAGACCCGCGCGCGTCCATGCGGGATACCCTGCCGGGCAAGCTGTCCCAATATCAGATCACGAGGGGCGCGGCAAAGGGTTACAGCACCTATGGCAATCAGGTAGGTCTGGCCACGGGACTCGTGGATGAAATATACGATGAGGGCTATGTGGCGAAGCGCATGGAGATAGGGGCGGTCATCGGCGCGGCGCCCGCGGACTGTGTGCGGCGGGAACGACCGACGCCGGGGGATATCGTCCTCATCGTCGGCGGCAGGACGGGACGGGACGGATTGGGCGGGGCGACAGGTTCGTCGAAGGTCCACAATGAGGAGTCCATCCTCACGGCGGGCGCGGAAGTCCAGAAGGGCAATCCGCCGGTGGAGCGGAACATCCAACGGCTGTTTCGACGTCCCGAGGTGACGCGCCTCATCAAAAAATGCAACGACTTCGGGGCGGGCGGCGTATCCGTCGCCATCGGCGAACTGGCGGCCGGCGCGGACGTCAACCTCGACAAGGTTCCCAAGAAATATGACGGCCTTGACGGAACGGAATTGGCCATATCCGAATCACAGGAACGTATGGCCGTGGTCATCGACAGGAAGGACTTGGAAGAATTCACGCGATACGCGTGGGAGGAGAACACGGAGGCGACCGCCGTCGCGAAGATCACGGACAGCGGCAGATTCCGCATGACTTGGCGGGGAGATGTCATCCTCGATCTGTCGAGGGACTTCCTCGACACAAACGGCGTAAATCCCGAGCGGGCGGTACGCGTAAGGAACTTGGAGTTCCCCGTTCTCGGCGAACTCCCATATGAAACGGTCGACATGCCCGCGACGAAAGAAAATCTGCTCTCCGCAATGGACAGTCCGGATGTATGCGGAAAAAGGGGTTTGACGGAGCGCTTCGACAGCACGATCGGGCGCGGCAGCGTACTCATGCCGCTCGGCGGCGCGACGCAGATGACGCCGGCCCTCGGCATGGCCGCGAAGTTGCCGACGTTGCGGGGCGACACGGATACCGTCACGCTGATGAGCTACGGATTCGATCCGAAGCTCTCGAAACAAAGCCCCTACCACGGCGCCATCTACGCGGTGTTGGATTCCGTGACGAAGATCGTGGGCATGGGCGGGGACGCGGATTCCGTCCGTCTCACCTTTCAGGAATATTTTGAAAAATTGGGCAAGGTTCCCACGCGTTGGGCCAAGCCCTTCATGGCGATACTCGGCGCGCTGAAGGCGCAATTGGCGTTGGAGTTGCCCGCCATCGGCGGGAAGGACAGCATGTCCGGCACCTTCAACCATCTCGATGTGCCGCCCACCCTCGTATCCTTTGCGGTCGCCGTCACCGACGCGGGCAGGGTGCTCTCCCCGGAACTCAAGAGGCCCGGCAATATCCTGACGCTGATCCATACGAACAAGGACGAACGCGGCATTCCCGATTTTGAACAGTTCAAACTCAACATGAAGCGCGTCGGCCGTTTGACGCGGGAAGGGAAGATCTGTTCCGCTTCCGCCATCGGACGGGGCGGCGTCTTTGCGGCCATCGCGAAGATGGCGCTCGGCAATTCCATCGGGGCGATCGTTCGCGCGGTGCGAAACGACGAGTTGGTCCTGCCCGACTACGGCAGTCTGATCCTCGAAACGGACGGAAAGGAAGATGTCTCCGCGCTGTTCGGAGGACTCGACTTTCGCGTGATCGGCGAGACCGTCGACAGCGGCGTTATTGAAGTGAAGCCCTTCGGGAACGTTGCATCGCATCCTCGGGAGACGGGTACCTACGATTCGATCATCATCCGCCTGAGCGAGATCGCGGCCGGATGGGATGCGCCGCTTGCGCGTGTATTCCCGACGGTCGCGCCGCGCGCACACGACGAGGACGAGCAGGGGAATGCGGACGCGCGCGTCCCCGCGTACGTGAAGCGGGCTTCCGTCTCCGCGCGCAATGCGGTCGCCGCGAAACCTCGGGTATTCATGCCCGTATTCCCCGGGACGAACTGCGAAGCGGATACGAGGGCGGCCTTCGAGCGGGCGGGCGCGGAAGTGCGCGTCGTCAATCTCGTCAACATGGACGCGATCGCCTTGGACGAATCCATTCGGCGCATGGCGAAAGCGATCGACGAAAGCCGGATCATCGCGTTGCCGGGCGGTTTCAGCGGCGGCGACGAACCCGAAGGCTCCGCGAAATTCATCACGGCGGTATTCAGAAACCCCTTTATCCGAGAGGCGGTCACGCGGTTATTGGAGCAGCGGGACGGCTTGATATTGGGCATCTGCAACGGGTTCCAAGCGCTCATCAAATTGGGTCTCGTCCCCTATGGCCGCATCGTCGATCCGGATGAGCGCGCGCCGACCCTCACCTACAACACCATCGGCAGACACGTATCCAAGATCGTACGGACGCGGGTGAGTTCCGTGTTGTCGCCTTGGCTTGCGCGGGCGGAGGTCGGAGACGTGTTTTCCATGCCCGTATCCCACGGCGAAGGCCGGTTCGTCGCGGACGCGGAGACCTTGGCCCGACTCGCGGACAACGGGCAGATCGCGACGCAGTACGCCGATCCGTCCGGCAATCCGACGATGAACGCCGATCACAATCCCAACGGCAGCGTTCTGGCCATCGAAGGCATCACCTCGCCCGACGGTCGGGTGTTCGGAAAGATGGGGCACGCGGAGCGCGTGGGTGAGTACCTGTACAAAAACGTCCCCGGCAACTACGATTCCGGGATATTCGAATCGGGCGTGGCTTATTTCAGGTGACGCCGCGGTCGTTGCGGGACGCGGATCAAAACCGTATCGAAACTACTTGCAGGGAAAGGGGAATCCTCATATGAAAGTGGGCATCGTCATGGGCAGCAAGTCCGATTATCCTGTGGTTGAACGGGCGGAACGGATATTGGACACGTTTCGTGTGGAATATGAGACGAAGATCATCTCCGCGCACCGGACGCCGTCCGTAGCGGAGGAATTCGCGGGCGGAGCGGAAAAAAACGGCGTCGAGGTGATCATCGCGGCGGCGGGAAAAGCCGCCCACCTCGCCGGCATCTTGGCGGCCTACACGCCGTTGCCCGTCATCGGATTGCCCATCAAGTCGTCCACATTGGACGGTCTGGATTCCCTGCTTTCGATCGTGCAGATGCCCAAGGGCGTCCCGGTGGCCACGGTGGCGATAGACGGAGCGGAGAACGCCGCTCTGCTCGCGATCCAAATCCTCTCCCTGCGGTACGATGAACTGCGCGAGGCGATGCGCATCTACAAGGAGAGCATGGAGCGCGAGGTGATGCGCCTCGACGCGGAATTCCAAAAATCGCATTAACCCATTATCATGAAACGATTGAATCGTCACATTAACAAGGAGGATCGGAGTGGAAAAAAGAAACCAACTATATGAAGGAAAGGCAAAAAAGGTCTACGCGACGGACGATCCGGATCTCTTTATCGTTTCCTACAAGGATGACGCCACGGCGTTCAACGGAGAGAAGAAGGGTTCCATCGCGGGCAAGGGGGCGGTCAACAACATCATGTCCAACATCGTCTTTGCCCTGCTTGAGGAAGCGGGTGTGCCGACCCATCTCGTGCGGCAACTGAGCGATCGCGACACGCTCGTAAAGGCCGTGCGCATCCTGCCGCTCGAGGTGATCGTCCGAAACACGGCGGCGGGTTCCTTTTCGAAGCGCTACGGCGTGGAAGAGGGTACGCCGCTCGCGCAACCCACGTTGGAGTTTTCCTACAAAAAAGACGAATTGGGCGATCCGCTGATCAACGACGATCACATTCTGGCGTTGGGGCTTGCCGACCAAGCGGATCTGGACCGGGTGAGAATCTACACGCGTAAGGTCAACGAGGTGATGAAAAACTTCTTCGAGACGAAGGGGTTGAAACTGATCGACTTCAAGATCGAATTCGGCAAGACGCCCGACGGGCGGATCATCCTCGCCGACGAAGTGTCGCCGGATACCTGTCGTCTCTGGGACATCGAGACGAACGAGAAGATGGACAAGGATCGGTTTCGCCGCGATCTGGGCAAGGTGGAGGAGACCTACCAAGCCGTATTGGAGCGGGTGCGGGCATGAGCGAAGCATCGGATCGAAAGACGGGGGGCGATCCCGAAGCGCGTATCCGCCGGGACGCGGACGCCGCGCCTACGTTGACCTATAAGGACGCGGGCGTCGATACGAAGGAGGGGGAACGCGCCGTATCCCTCATGAAGGCGCACGTCGGCCGGACGATGAACGTCGGCGTCCTCGCGGGACTCGGCGGGTTCGGCGGCCTGTACAAGCCGGATCTCGACGGTGTGAAATCCCCCGTACTCGTGTCCGGCACGGATGGCGTGGGGACGAAGTTGCGGATCGCCATCCTCATGGACAAACACGATACGGTGGGGCAGGATTTGGTCGCCATGTGTGTCAACGACGTCCTCTGTCAGGGCGCGCGACCGCTGTTTTTCCTCGATTATATCGCTGCGGGCCGCGTAAACGCGGAGAAGATCGCGCGGATCGTCAAGGGCGTGGCCGACGGTTGCGTACTGAGCGGGTGCGCGCTCATCGGGGGTGAAACGGCGGAGATGCCCGGGTTTTACGGCGCGGACGATTACGATCTGGCCGGGTTTGCCGTGGGCTTGGCGGACGAGGACGAGATCATCGACGGTTCGCGCGTCGACGAGGGCGACCTTATCATCGGCTTGCCGTCGTCCGGCATCCACAGCAACGGATATTCCTTGGCGCGCAAGGTGTTCTTTGAGATGGCGGGCTTGACGGTGGATGATCGCCCGGACGGTCTTGACGGCACGTTGGGGGAAGCCCTGCTGACGCCGACCCGCATCTACGCGAAGCCCGTCACGGCCCTGCTGTCGCGGGTCCGCGCGGGAAAAATCGCGCGTCCGACCGGCATGGCGCACATCACGGGCGGCGGATTTTACGAGAACATCCCTCGGATCCTGCCCAAAGGGTTGGGTGCGGCGATAGACAAGGGCGCGTGGGCGAGGCCGCCCATATTCGACGTCCTCATGCGGTACGGTCGGATCGCCGAACGGGATATGTTCGCCGCATTCAATATGGGGATCGGCTTCATGATCGTCACGCGGCGGGCGGACGCGGAGAACACGCTTGCGATCTTAAAGGAAGCGGGAGAGGACGCGCGTGTGATCGGTTCCGTCGTCTCGGGCGAAGGGGTCTTTATCGCGGAGGCTCGGGCATGATGTCGGGGCGCGCGATATGAGCGAGGACAAGATCAATATCGCCGTCTTGGTTTCCGGCGGCGGCAGCAATCTGCAAGCGATCATGGACGGCATAGCATCCGGCGCCATACGGAACGCACGCGTCGGACTCGTGCTGTCGAGCAGATCGGACGTCCGCGCCTTGGAGCGCGCGGCGAAGGCCGGTCTCGACGCGGCCGTCGTCGGCGCGGAATCCTTTCCCGGGGAAGCGGAGCGGACGGCGGAAATCCTGCGTCTGCTTGCGGAGGCGCAGACGGGGATGATTGTCCTCGCCGGCTACATGAGCATCCTTCCCCCGGATGTCGTGAAAGCCTACGAGGGGCGCGTCATCAACATCCATCCGTCCCTGATCCCCAAGCACTGCGGCAAAGGCTATTACGGGAAACGCGTGCATCGATCGGTCTTGGATGCCGGGGACGGCGAGAGCGGCGCGACGGTACATTTCGTGGATGAGGGCGTGGATACGGGGGAGATCATCCTACAGCGAAGCGCGCCGGTGTTGCAGGGCGACACCCCGGAGACATTGGCGGCCCGCGTACTGGAGATCGAACACGAGATCATCGTCGAGGCGACGGCGCGGATCTGCGCGTCCCTCACAAAAGAATGCGGAGCATGATTTTCAACTTAAGTTAATAGCGCGACCGTTGCGCAACCACATTACAATATGAAACAGAGAAAGGGAAGTGAGTATGAGAGCATTGATCAGCGTATCGGACAAGACGGGCGTTGCGGAGTTCGCGCGCGAGCTGTCGGCATTGGGGGCGGAGATCGTCTCCACGGGCGGCACGCACAGGACGCTCGAGGAGGCGGGCTTGAAGGTCGTCGGCGTTTCCGAAATCACGGGATTTCCGGAGTGCTTGGACGGCCGCGTAAAGACCCTGCATCCGTCGATCCACGGCGGGATATTGGCCATGCGCGACAGGGAATCGCATATGAAACAGCTGTCGGAGCTGGGCATCGGCCCCATCGACATCGTGGCCATCAACCTCTATCCCTTCAAGGCCGCCATCACGAAGCCGGACGCCGGGTTGGCCTCCGCGATCGAGAACATCGACATCGGCGGCCCGACCATGCTCAGATCTGCGGCAAAGAACCACAAGGACGTCGTCGTCGTCTGCGATCCCTCGGATTACGGGGCGGTGATCGCGGAACTCAAGGAAACGGGCGGCCTTGCTTATGAATCCAAGTACAGATTGGCGCTCAAGGTCTTTGAGCATACGGCAGCCTATGACGCCATGATCGCGGACTATCTGCGGGAGGAGCGGAACATTCCCCTCCCCGACAATCCCACCTTCACATTTGAAAAGATGCAGACGTTGCGGTACGGCGAAAACCCGCACCAACAGGCCGGGTATTATCGTGAGATCCGGGCATGGAGCGGCGCCTTGGTACACGCCAAGCAGCTCCACGGCAAGGAGCTGTCCTTCAACAACATCAACGATACGAACGGCGCCTTGGCCGTGCTCAGGGAATTCGACGAGCCGACGGCGGTAGCCGTAAAGCACGCGAACCCCTGCGGCGTCGGAAGCGCAAGCGAGATCCGGCGCGCCTATCAAAAGGCGTATGAAGCCGATCCGGTGTCCATCTTCGGCGGCGTCATCGCGCTCAACCGCATTGCGGATCGACGAACCGCGGAGGAGATCAACAAGATATTCGTTGAGATCGTCATCGCGCCCGGTTATACGGCGGAGGCGTTGGACGAGCTGAAGAAAAAACAGAACATCCGCGTGTTGGAGTTGCCCGACATTGAGAAACAACCGCCCGCAGGACGGATCGACATCAAAAAGGTGGACGGCGGCATACTCATCCAGGACGCGGATACGGCCCTGTACGCAGAGGAAGATCTGCGCGTCGTCACGGACAAGCAACCCACGGAAAAGGAATGGGAGGATATGAAGTTCGCCATGAAGGTGGTGAAGCACGTAAAATCAAACGCCATCGTCATCGCCTATGACAAGATGACCTTGGGCGTCGGCCCGGGGCAGACAAACCGGATCGGTTCTGCGGAGATCGCAATCAAGGGAACGGACGGCGACGCGTCGTCCCGCGACATCAACGGTTCGGTGATGGCCTCGGACGCCTTCTTTCCGTTCGACGACTGCGTTTCCGCGGCGGCGGAAGCGGGCGTCGCGGCCGTCATTCAGCCGGGCGGTTCCGTTCGCGACGAGGACTCCATAAGGCGCGCCAATGAGTTGGGGGTCGCCATGGTGTTTACGGGTATGCGGCATTTCAAACATTGAGGGACGGTACGATGATGAAGAAAAAGAAGATCCTGATCGTGGGTGGCGGCGGCCGGGAACACGTCATCGCATGGAAGCTGAGCCAAAGCCCGAGGGTGGGCGAAATCCTGTGCGTTCCCGGCAACGCCGGCATCGCGCAAATCGCGCGATGCGCGGATACGGACGCGGAGGATACGGAAGCCGTGACGGCCTTGGCGGCGCGAGAGGCGCCGGATCTCGTCGTGATCGGTCCGGAAGTCCCCTTGGCGAAGGGATTGACGGATCGCATAGAAGCGTTGGGCATACCGGTGTTCGGGCCGAACGAACGATGCGCCCGGCTCGAGGCCAGCAAGTCCTTCACGAAGCGCTTCCTCGCGCGGCACGGCATCCCCACGGCGGGCTATTTGGAATTCACCGATCGGGAGGAGTTGCGATCGAAGATCGGGGTATTCGGCTATCCCATGGTGTTGAAGGCCGACGGACTCGCGGCGGGCAAGGGTGTGGTGATCGCGCAAAACGCGGAGGAAGCGGAACGCGCCGTCCGGGATATGATGGACGACCGCGTGTTCGGCGCGGCGGGCGACAAGATCGTCGTGGAGGAATATCTGCGCGGCGTGGAAGCGTCCGTGCTCTGTTTCGTGGATGGCAGCGCCATCGTTCCAATGGAGTCCGCGCAGGACTACAAGCGGATATTCGATCGGGACGAAGGCCCGAACACGGGGGGCATGGGGACGTACTCGCCCAGCCTCGTGTTTGATGAAACGCTCGAAAAACAGATAGCGGATCGCATACTCAACCCCACCTTTGCGGGATTCCGCGCCGACGGACTCGATTTTAAAGGCGTGCTGTTTATCGGACTCATGATCACGGACGAGGGACCCAAGGTGATCGAATTCAACAACCGCTTCGGCGATCCGGAGGCGCAGTCCGTTCTGCGTCGCTTGGATACGGATCTGCTCGACATCTTCGAGGCCGTAACCGAGGATCGGTTGGCCGGCCGGGAGATCGTCTGGAACGACGCGCGCGCGGTCTGTGTGGTCATGGCGTCCGGCGGTTATCCCGGCGCGTACGAGAAGGGGAAGGCCATCAGCGGATTGGACGACACGGACGAGGGGATCGTCGTCTTTCACGCGGGGACGAAATTTGGGCCGAACGGTGAATTCCTGACCGCGGGCGGCCGCGTGTTGAGCGTGACCGCCGTGGGAAAAACCCATGACGAAGCGCGGGAAAAGGCGTATAATAATGTAAAGAAAATCAGCTTCGAGAAAGCGCAATACCGAACGGACATCGGGATTGTGTATCATGATCGCGCGTAGTCCTTTGAACGGAGAACCGTACCCGATCCTATGGAATTAAAAGAACTTTTTGCCGGCGTCGAACATCGATTGCTGCGGGGACAACTCAATACGGATATTACGGGCATCTGCGTTGACAGCCGCCGCGCGAAGGCGGGCGATCTGTTCGTCGCCGTCACGGGCGCGAAGGCGGACGGGCATGATTACGCCGCCGCGGCCGTCGCGCGCGGCGCGACGGCTGTATTGATCCGCTCGGATCGCGCGACGGAAACGGATGCCGTCTGCGCGGATCTGCCGGCGGACGTCGCCGTTTTGAGTGCGGACGATACAAGGGAGATCCTGTCCGAACTCGTAAACAGA